>JAZNKQ010000101.1:0-58921 GCA_045578645.1 Lachnospiraceae bacterium | reverse complement strand
GCTATACCTGCAGGCGTTACTGTTGATATAGCAGAAAATAATAAAGTGACCGTTAAGGGTCCTAAGGGAACTCTTGAAAGAGTATTACCCGCAGAGATGAGTATTAAGCTTGAGGGTGCTGAAGTTATCGTTTCAAGACCCAATGATTTAAAGAGAATGAAGTCTTTACACGGCCTTACAAGAACACTTATCAGCAACATGGTTGTTGGTGTTACCAACGGTTATGAGAAGGTTCTTGAAATCAACGGTGTTGGTTACAGGGCTGCAAAGGAAGGTAAGAAGTTAACACTTACACTCGGATATTCACATCCGGTTATTATGGAAGATCCCGAAGGCGTTGAGAGTATTCTTGATGGACAGAATAAGATCACCGTTAAGGGTATCGACAAAGAAAAAGTTGGTCAGTACGCTGCTGAAATCAGAGACAAGAGAAGACCTGAGCCTTATAAGGGTAAGGGTATCAAGTATGCTGATGAGGTTATCAGACGTAAGGCTGGTAAGACAGGAAAGAAGTAAAGGAGGCGTGAGATAAATGTTTAAGAAAGCATCAAGAACAGAAATTCGTGTAAAAAAGCATATGAAAATCCGTAACCGTTTCTCCGGTACTTCAGAAAGACCTCGTTTGGCTGTATTCAGAAGCAATTCTCATATGTATGCACAGATTATAGATGATACAGTAGGTAATACCTTAGTTGCAGCATCAACACTTGATAAGGACGTTAAGTCTGAGCTTAAGTACACAAACAACGTTGAAGCTGCTGCATACCTCGGAAAGGTTATTGCTAAGAAGGCTCTTGAAAAAGGAATCAAGACTGTTGTCTTTGACAGAGGCGGCTTCATATATCAGGGTAAGATTCAGGCATTAGCTGAGGCAGCAAGAGAAGCTGGCTTGGAATTCTAAGAGGAGGAGAGCACATGAAACGTACAATTATTGATACTAACGGCATGGAATTTGAAGATAAAGTAGTTAATATCAAGCGTGTAACCAAGGTTGTAAAGGGCGGCCGTAATTTTAGATTCACAGCTTTAGTTGTTGTCGGAGATAAGAAGGGTCATGTTGGTGCAGGCTTAGGAAAGGCAGCAGAAATTCCGGAAGCTATCCGCAAGGGTAAGGAAGCTGCCATGAAGAAGTTAATCGAGTTACCCCTTGATGAGAACGGAAGTATTCCTCATGACTTCACAGGTAAGTTCGGAAGCGCTACAGTTCTTATGAAGCGTTCACCTGAAGGTACCGGTATCATCGCAGGCGGTCCTGTTCGTAACGTATTAGAGCTTGCAGGCTTTAAGAACATTCGTACCAAATCACTTGGTTCAAACAATAAGCAGAACGTAGTACTTGCAACTATCGCAGGCTTAAGCCAGTTAAAGACTCCCGAGCAGGTTGCTGCAGCACGCGGCATCTCTGTTGAAGAGCTTTTGGGCTAGAAATGAGGTAAGATATGGCAGATACATTAAAAATAACTTTAGTAAAATCTACTATCGGTGCCATCCCGAAGCATAGAAAAACAGTTGCAGCATTAGGTCTGAAGAAGCTTAACTCAACAAACGAGCTTCCTAACAATGCAGCAGTTAAGGGAATGATAGATCAGGTTAAGCACTTGGTTAAGGTAGAAGAAATCTAAACAAACAAGTGAGGAGGTGCACGAAATGAATTTATCAGATTTAAGACCTGCTGACGGCTCAAAGCAGAGTAATAACTTCAGAAAAGGCCGTGGTCACGCTTCCGGAAACGGAAAGACTGCAGGTAAGGGTCATAAAGGACAGAAGGCTCGTTCAGGAGCTCCCAGAGCAGGTTTCGAAGGTGGTCAGAACCCGTTCTTCAGAAGACTTCCGAAGAGAGGTTTCCGTAACAGAAATACAAAGGAAATCATTTCTGTTAACGTAAGCATGCTCAACAGATTCGAAGACGGTGCTGATGTTAATGTAGAGACACTTATGGACATTGGTATCATCTCAAATCCTAAGGATGGAATTAAGATACTCGGGAACGGAGAATTAACCAAGAAGCTCAATGTTAAGGCTAATGCATTCAGTGCTTCTGCAATTGAGAAGATTCAGGCTCTTGGTGGAAATGCAGAGGTGATCTAGGATGTTTAAAACCGTCATTAATGCTTTTCGAATTAAGGACCTTAGGAAAAAGATATTATTTACACTCGCATGTGTTATTATTATAAGATTAGGCTCGCTGATTCCGACACCCGGAATCAGTCAGGCACTCTTTCATGAATGGCTTGATACTTATCAGATAAGTCTCGGCTTTCTTGATACATTAACAGGTGGTTCTTTCTCAGAGATGTCAATCTTCGCACTGGGCGTATCACCTTACATTAATGCATCAATTATCATGCAGCTGTTGACAATCGCAATTCCGAAGCTTGAAGAAATGCAGAAGGACGGCGAAGACGGAAGGCAGAAGATTAATAAGATTTCACGTTATCTTACAATCGGTCTTGCTGTTATCGAATCAACAGCTATGGCAATCAGCTTTGGTAACTCAGGTTATCTTGTAAGCGGTACTGCTACATTCAAGGAGATTGCAATTGTTGTTTGCTCATTCACTGCAGGTACTGCATTCGTTATGTGGCTCGGTGAAAGAATTACTGAGAGAGGTGTCGGAAACGGTATCTCAATCGTACTCCTTGTTAACATTGTTTCAAAGCTTCCCGAGGATATCACAACTCTCTTCACACGTTTTGTAACAGGTGCAAGCTCAGTTGTTAACGGTATCATCGGAGCAGTTGTTATCGTAGTTGTTATTGTCGGACTCATCACTCTTATCATTCTTTTACAGGATGCAGAGAGAAGAATTCCGGTACAGTATGCAAAGAAGATTCAGGGAAGAAAGATGGTTGGAGGTCAGTCTTCAAGCATTCCCATGAAGGTTAATACCTCAGGTGTTATCCCCGTAATTTTCGCAATGTCACTCATGCAGCTTCCTATTATCATTTCTTCATTCTTTGGCGTAACAGGCGAAAGAACAACTGTATGGAGAAAGATATTATACCTCTTAAATCAGGGCAACTGGTTTAACGTTACAGGTGAGGGAGAATTCAAGTATACACTTGGTGTATTGATTTACATTGGATTAATACTTTTCTTCGCATATTTCTATACAGCTGTTACCTTCAATCCGATTGAGATTGCAAACAACCTTAAGAAGCAGAGCGGCTTCATTCCCGGTATCAGACCCGGAAAGCCTACCTCAGATTATCTTACAGGTGTTCTCAACAAGATCATCTTTATCGGAGCGGTAAGCTTAAGTATCGTAGCAATTATTCCTTTGATTTTCACAGGAATCTTTGCTGTTAGGGTTTCCTTCGCTGCGACTTCAATCATCATCGTTGTAGGTGTTATCCTTGAGACTATGAAGCAGATTGAATCACAGATGGCAGTTCGTCATTACACAGGATTCCTTGATAAATAGTTTTGTTAATATGTCATTCCGGGTTTTATACCCGGAATGGCTATTTGCGTTTTTCTTCCGGTGGGAGAGATTAGTAATAACATTGAGAAAGAGGAAGAGGTCATGAAGATTATTATGTTAGGTGTGCCCGGTGCCGGTAAGGGTACTCAGGCAAAGAGAATAGCAGCTCAGTATAATGTACCGCATATTTCAACGGGAGACATCTTCCGTGCAAATATTAAGAATGGAACAGAGCTTGGAAAGAAGGCTCAGGAATATATGAATCAGGGACTTTTGGTTCCCGATGAACTTACACTTGAACTTATTATGGACAGATTTGCTCAGGATGACTGCAAGAACGGATATGTGCTTGACGGTTTCCCGAGAACAATTCCTCAGGCGGAGGCATTAACAGCAGCACTTAATAAGCAGAACGATAAGATGGATTATGCAATTAATGTTGATGTTCCCGATGAGAAAATTATTGCACGTATGGCAGGAAGAAGAGCATGTCTCGCATGCGGTGGAACCTACCATGTTGTATATAACCCTACCAAGAAAGAGGGAGTATGTGACGCGTGCGGCGGTGAGCTTGTGCTTCGTGACGATGATAAGCCCGAGATAGTCGGAAAGAGACTTGATGCATATCATGTTCAGACACAGCCGCTTATTCAGTACTACGAAAACGAGGGTATCTTAAAGACAGTTGACGGAACTCAGGATGTTGATAAGGTATTTAATGATATAGTTGATATTTTGGAAGCATAAAACTGCTTCGCAATTGAGGAAAAATAATGGCAATAACAATAAAATCATCACGTGAAATTGAAATCATGAGAGAAGCGGGTAATATCCTTGCTATCGTTCATGAGGAAATGGCAAAAGCAATTAAGCCCGGTATATCGACCTGGGATATAGATAAGATCGGATATGATGTGATAAAGAGCTACGGATGTACTCCTTCGTTTCTGAATTACAACGGATATCCTGCATCAATCTGCGTTTCGGTAAATGATGAAGTGGTTCACGGAATTCCTTCGAAGCAGAGGATTATACAGGAGGGTGATATTGTTAGTCTCGATGCGGGAGTAATCTACCGCGGATATCAGTCGGATTCAGCGAGAACAATTGCTGTCGGAGAGATAAGCAGTGAAGCAAAGAAGCTGATAGAGGTAACAAAGCAGAGCTTCTTCGAGGGAATCAAATTTGCCAGAGAGGGCTGTCATCTTTATGACATTTCAAATGCCATTGAGGATTATGTTGTTGCACACGGCTTTTCCTGTGTACGGGATCTTGTAGGACACGGAATCGGAAGAGAGCTCCACGAGGATCCCCAGATACCTAACTTCAGGCAGAGACGCAGGGGAGTTAAGCTTCAAGCCGGAATGACTTTAGCGATTGAGCCGATGGTAAATGCCGGACGCTATGATGTATGCTGGCTGGATGATGACTGGACGGTAGTTACCGAGGATGGTTCACTTTCAGCACATTATGAAAATACGATTCTGATAACAAAGGGCGAGCCCGAATTATTATCTGTCAGAAAGCAATGATTTGAGAGGAGATATTATATGTCAAAAACTGATGTTGTTGAAATCGATGGGATAGTTGTTGAGAAGCTGCCCAATACAATGTTCCAGGTTGAGCTTGAGAACGGACATAAGGTATTGGCACATATCAGCGGAAAATTAAGAATGAACTTTATTAAGATTGTTCCCGGAGATAAGGTAACACTTGAGCTTTCACCCTATGATCTTACAAAGGGTCGTATTATCTGGAGAGCTAAGGAGTAATCCCAAAATGCCCTGCCGCTTTGCGGCTTAGGGGAGAATTATTCATGAAATAGTGCAAAATTTGAAAAATGTTAAAATTTTGCTTGCTATTTATAAAGTATGGTGCTACACTATACGTTGGACTTTTTTGAAAGGAGTGACGAAGATGAAGGTTAGATCTTCTGTAAAACCAATTTGCGAAAAGTGCAAAGTAATCAAAAGAAAGGGAAGCATCCGGATTATCTGTGAGAATCCCAGACACAAGCAGAGACAAGGCTGATTATCTTATATTTATATAGATAGCTCCTGCTTTCTGCGTTGCAACAAAAGTTGTGATATTGTGGGTAAAAGCCCGTGAGGGTTTATTGCTTTAGAGCCGGTGTCATCATCACTGGTTCTTTCGTTGCGTTAGCGGCGTCACAATTTAAAGCGGCTGAAAAGACGGACTGCCGGTAGTATTACCAGTGGTTCGCATGAAGCATATTCACAGATGATTATGCTTCCGGAAGGCATTCGGCTCTGTTTGCGTCAGATGCGGACTGCTTTTCATTATACGGAAAATTCCGTACACTATAATATAATTTATTACGGAGGTGTAAAAGCGCGTATGGCTCGTATTAGTGGTGTTGATTTACCGAGAGATAAACGAGTTGATATTGGTCTTACCTATATTTATGGTATAGGCAGAGTTAGCTCAAACAAGATTCTTGAGCAGGCAAATGTTAATCCGGATACCCGTGTTCGTGATTTAACAGACGACGAGGTTGGTAGAATCCGTGACATTATCGATGCAGACTACCAGGTTGAGGGTGAATTAAGACGTGAAATCGCTCTTAACATTAAGAGATTACAGGAAATCGGATGCTATAGAGGAATCCGTCATAGAAAGGGTCTTCCTGTTCGTGGTCAGAACACTAAGACAAACGCTAGAACCAGAAAGGGTCCGAAGCGTACCGTTGCGAATAAGAAGAAATAATAGGAGGTTTGGTTGATAATGGCAAAGACAGCAGCTAAGAAAGTGACCAAAAAGCGTGTTAAGAAGAATATTGACCGTGGACAGGCACATATCCAGTCATCTTTTAATAATACAATTGTTACTCTGACAGACGCCGAAGGCAATGCAATTTCATGGGCAAGTGCAGGCGGATTAGGCTTCAGAGGTTCAAAGAAATCTACTCCTTACGCAGCACAGATGGCAGCTGAGACAGCAGCTAAGGCAGCTGTAGTACATGGTCTTAAGTCAGTTGACGTTATGGTTAAGGGACCCGGATCAGGTCGTGAAGCAGCAATTCGTGCATTACAGGCATGCGGAATAGAAGTTACCAGTATCAAGGACGTTACACCCGTTCCTCATAACGGATGCAGGCCGCCCAAGCGTAGAAGAGTCTAATTAGGAGGTAGAATAGAATGGCAAGAGATATGAGTCCCGTATTAAAGAAATGTAGGTCTCTCGGAATCGAGCCGATGTACCTCGGTATCGACAAGAAGTCTAACAGAAATTTTGCCAGAGCAGGCAAGAAGGTTAGTGAATACGGATTACAGTTAAGAGAAAAGCAGAAGGCTAAGTTTATCTATGGTGTATTAGAGAAGCCTTTCAGAAATAATTTTGAAAAAGCTAAGAAGATGAAGAATGGTACAGCAGGTGAGAACCTTATGATCATTCTTGAGCTTAGACTTGATAACGTTATGTTCCGTTTAGGATACGGAAGAACAAGAAAAGAAGCAAGACAGATTGTTGACCACAGACATGTACTTGTTAACGGCAAGTGCGTAAACATTCCTTCTTACCAGCTTAAGGCAGGCGATGTTATTTCCGTTAAGGAAAAGTTTAAGTCAGCACAGAGATATAAGGATATCTTAGAGGTTACCGGTTCAAGAACCGTTCCTTCATGGTTAGAGGCTGATCATGAGAACCTTACAGGAACAGTTAAGGAGATCCCTACAAGAGATCAGATTGATGTTCCCGTTAACGAGATGCTTATCGTCGAGTTGTACTCCAAATAATAAGAGCTTAAAGAAGGAGGGTTCAAATAAATGTTCGATTTTGAAAAGCCGTCAATCGAAATTGCGAAGATTTCTGATGATAAAAAGTATGGTCGCTTTGTTGTTGAACCACTCGAGAGAGGATATGGAACAACACTTGGTAACTCTCTGAGAAGAATAATGCTTTCATCTTTACCGGGTGCGGCAGTCAGCCGTGTTAAAATTGCCGGAATCGTTCACGAATTCAGTGGAATTCCGGGAGTTAAGGAAGATGTGACTGAGATTATCATGAACATCAAAAGTCTGGCTATTAAGAATAACAGCACTACTAATGAACCCAAGACTGCTTTCATTGATTTTGAAGGCGAAGGAGTTGTTACAGCAGGCGATATTCAGGCAGATTCTGATATTGAGATACTGAATCCCGATTTAGTTATCGCAACATTAAACGGCGGTGCCGATTGTAGGCTTGAGATAGAGCTTACCATAACAACGGGCAGAGGTTACATCAGTGCTGATAAGAATAAGAGCGATGATATTCCGATTGGAGTTATTGCTATTGATTCTATCTACACTCCTGTTGAAAGAGTTAATATGACCGTGGAGAATACCCGTGTAGGTCAGATTACCGATTTCGACAAGCTTACGCTTGATGTTTGGACAAACGGTACTCTTGTTCCCGATGAGGCTGTCAGCCTTGCGGCAAAGGTACTTAGCGAGCATCTTAAGACATTCATTGATTTATCAGAGAATGCTAAGACTGCCGAGGTTATGATTACTAAAGAGGATAATCAGCAGGCTAAGGTTCTTGAGATGAATATCGATGAACTTGAGCTTTCGGTACGTTCATATAACTGTCTGAAGAGAGCAGGCATTAATACAGTCGAAGAGCTTACAAACAGAACACCTGAGGACATGATGAAGGTTCGTAACCTCGGAAGAAAGTCCCTTGAAGAGGTTCTTGGTAAGCTGAAGGAATTAGGGTTGTCATTAAACATAAATGAAGAATAGGAGGCATTAACATGGCTGGCTATAGAAAACTTGGAAGAACTGCAAGTCAGAGAAAAGCTCTTTTGAGAAACCAGGTAACACAGCTTCTTTACCATGGCAAGATTGTTACCACTGAGTCAAAGGCAAAAGAGATTCGTAAAATAGCAGAAGGCTTTATTGCTCTGGCTGTTAAGGAAAAAGATAATTTTGAGACTGTTACCGTTACCGCAAAGGTTGCCCGCAAGGACAAGGACGGTAAGAGAATTAAGGAAGTTGTTGACGGTAAGAAGGTTACTGTTTTCGACGAAGTAGAGAAGAGCATTAAGAAGGATAATCCTTCAAGACTCGCTGCAAGAAGAAAGCTTAACGCATTCTTATATGATATAACAGAGGTACCTGCTGAGGCAGCCGGAAAGAAGAAGGCTACTAAGAAGGTTAACATTGCTGATAAGTTATTTACCGAGATTGCTCCCAAGTATGTAAACCGTAACGGCGGATATACAAGAATCGTTAAGATTGAGCAGCGTAAGGGCGATGCAGCTATGAAGGTATTAATCGAGTTAGTATAATTCGATACACATTATGATTAACAGAAAAGAGCAGACTTTTGATCTGCTCTTTTTCTAAATCATAGCAGAATTTGAGGTTGATATGGTTAAGGTTAAGGATGTGACATTTGAATATATTAGGCGTGATGAGGAAGGCAATGTTGAAAGCATCATTACAGCTCTCGATAATGTCGAAATGAAGGTTAAGCCGGGAGAGTTTATTGCGATACTCGGTGCAAACGGATCGGGAAAATCAACACTTGCAAAGCACCTTAACGCCATACTTGTTCCCACGGAGGGTACTGTATGGGTAAACGGCCTGTCAACTGCAGACGAAAGTAAACAGCTTCAGATACGGCAGACTGCGGGAATGGTTTTTCAGAATCCTGACAATCAGATTATCTCTTCGGTTGTTGAGGAGGACGTTGCTTTCGGCCCGGAGAATCTCGGTGTGCCTTCGGATGAAATAAAGGAGCGTGTGAGGGAAAGTCTTGAAAAGACAGGGATGCTTGAATTCAGCGACAGGTCGCCAAACAGGCTCTCGGGAGGACAGAAGCAGCGTGTGGCGATTGCCGGAATCATGGCAATGAAGCCTAAGTGCATCGTTCTTGATGAACCGACTGCGATGCTTGACCCGAATGGTCGTGCAGAGGTAATAAAAACCATTCGTGAGCTGAATTTGAAGGAGAAGATAACAGTTATCCTGATTACGCATTATATGCAGGAGGCTGTTGACGCAGATAAGATTTTTGTTATGAATGCCGGAAAGGTAGTAATGCAGGGAGCGCCGCGCAGTATATTCAGTAAGGTCGAGGAGCTGGAAAGATATAAGCTTAAGGTGCCTCAGGTTACGGAGCTCGCTTACCGGCTGAGGAAAAAGGGTCTCGCGCTTCCTGAATGTGTTTTAACTGTTGAAGAGTTTTTGACTGCGGTATCGGCGCTGAATGTCCGCGGAAATTGATAAAAAGAGGTAGCTATGTCACTCATACTGGATAAGGTCAATTATATATACGGTAAGAATACCGCATTTGAGCACCGGGCTTTAAATAATATAAGCCTGGTTATTCCCGATGGGCAGTTTATCGGACTAATCGGACATACGGGTTCGGGTAAATCGACGCTTATTCAGCATCTTAACGGCCTGATTCGTGCAACCGAAGGAGCAATATATTATGACGGCCGGGATATATATGACGATGATTTTAATATGAAGGAGCTGCGCAGTAATGTCGGATTGGTATTTCAGTATCCGGAGCATCAGCTGTTCGAAACGACGGTCAGCAAAGATGTTATGTTTGGACCGAAAAATCTCGGTCTTCCCAAGCTGGAGGCTGAAATGCGGGCTTATGAGGCAATGAAAGCAGTCGGCATCAGTGAGGAGCTTCTTGATGCGTCACCCTTTGATCTGTCGGGCGGACAGAAGCGCAGGGTGGCAATAGCAGGTGTACTTGCAATGAAGCCAAAGGTTCTGATACTCGATGAGCCTACGGCGGGGCTTGACCCGGCAGGGCGTACGGAGATATTGGATTTGATTGCAGGGATTCACCGTGAACAGAAAATTACCGTTATTCTGGTTTCACACAGCATGGAGGATGTGGCTGAATACGTTGAACGTATTATTGTGATGAACCGCGGCAGCATAATGATGGATGACGAGCCGCGTGAAATATTCAGCCGCTATAAGGAGCTTGAAGGAATCGGACTTTCGGCTCCCGAGATAACATATCTTATGATGAAGCTTGCTTCTGCGGGATTTCCCGTCAGAGGTGATGTTATAACCGTTGACGAAGCAATAGAGGAGTTTTCCAAAATAATATGATAAGAGATATTACAATAGGGCAGTATTATCCTGTCGATTCTGTTATACACAGACTTGACCCGCGGGTAAAGTTCCTTTGTACAATTGCATATATCGTTTCCCTGTTTCTGTTTGATACCTTCTATGCATTTATTCTGTGCATTGCATTTTTAGGTGTTGTAATAGGCCTGTCACATGTTCCGCTCGGCTATATTGCGAAGGGACTGAAACCTATGCTGTTCCTGCTGATATTTATGATGCTTTTTAATCTGTTTCTCACGCAGGGAGATGTTGTAGCTAAGGTCGGTGTGATAAGCATAACGGATGAAGGAATTAAGATGGCACTGTTTATGGGCTTTCGACTGTTGCTGCTTGTTTTCGGTTCATCCATGATGACGTTTACAACAACGCCGAATCAGCTTACGGACGGTATGGAGCGTATTTTCAAGCCTCTGAAGCTGTTTAAGGTTCCGGTACACGAGGTTGCAATGATGATGTCGATTGCGCTGAGGTTTATTCCTATTCTGCTTGATGAAACCGATAAAATAATGAAGGCGCAGCAGGCAAGAGGAGCGGATTTTGAAAGCGGAAATATTTTTAAAAGAGCCAAGGCGATGCTGCCGATACTTGTACCGCTTTTTGTATCTGCATTCCGCAGAGCCGGAGACCTTGCAATGGCAATGGAGGCAAGATGCTATCACGGCGGTAAGGGCAGAACTAAAATGAATCCGCTTAAGTATAAGGCAAAGGATTTTGCTGCATATCTTTGCATGGCTTTGTATATTGCAGGTGTTGTGGCTGTTGATATGCTCGTGGAAAGATTTTTATAGGGTTTACGGAGGCAGACCTGATGAAGAGAATAATGCTTGTTATATCGTATGACGGCAGCGCCTACTGCGGATGGCAGAAGCAGCCGAACGGTACAGCAGTCGAAGAGATAATAAACAGAAAGCTGTCGGAGCTTACCGGTGAGGAAATAGAGGTTATCGGTGCAAGCAGGACGGATTCCGGTGTACATGCGGTGGGAAATGTAGCCGTATTTGATACGGAAACCAGAATCCCGGCAGATAAAATATGCTTTGCGCTTAACCAGCGTCTGCCGGCAGATATTGTGGTGCAGAGCTCCTTTGAGGTGGCTTCGGATTTTCACCCGCGGTATTGTGACAGTATAAAGACCTATGAATACAAAATTTTGAATACAAATCATCCGAGACCGCTGCTCAGACTGTATACCTATTTTGTATATAATCCGCTTGATGTTGAGGCAATGCGTGCAGCTGCAGCCTATATCGTCGGAGAGCATGATTTTAAGAGCTTTTGCTCTGCGCACGCGCAGGTTAAAGGGACGGTAAGAACGGTTTTATCAGTGGATGTAGAGAAGGATGAAAATGAGGTAATAACGATTCGCGTAAGGGGCAACGGTTTTCTTTACAATATGGTGCGTATAATAGTCGGAACTCTTATGCGTGTAGGGCACCATGTCTATCCTCCGGAGCATGTAAAAGCGATAATTGAAGCAAGGGACAGAAACGAAGCCGGGCCGAAGGTTCCCGCAAACGGACTTTCTCTGATAGGAATTAAGTACCGCGAGGAGGACCTGAAACAGAAAAGTTCCGAAGAGTAATAATAAATCACTTTTAAAATGATTAATCATGATATAAAAATGAAAAAATTCAAAATCACTTGAAAAAGTCGCAGTTTTGCTATTGACAGGGGATTTTTTCTTATATATACTACATGAGGCAGTGAAAAACGTTAAATATTGGTGTATACCGTATATAAAACAGATATTGCACAAATAGTCAAGGAGGAAGAACAATGGACACAAAGAGCTTTATGCCGAGTGCTAATACCATTGAGAGAAAGTGGTATGTTGTTGACGCAACCGGACAGACTTTAGGACGTCTTGCGCCTGGGGTTGCCAGCGTTTTAAGAGGAAAGAATAAGCCTACATTTACACCTTTCTTAGATACAGGTGATTATGTAATCGTTGTTAACGCAAGTAAGGTTAAGGTTACCGGTAAGAAGATGGAGCAGAAGATTTACTACAACCATTCAGATTATCCGGGCGGATTAAGAGAGACAACTCTTAAGGAAATGATGGCTAAGAAGCCGGAAGAAGTTATCAGATTAGCAGTTAAGGGTATGCTTCCCAAGGCAGCTCTCGGAAGAGAGATGATTAAGAAGCTCCATGTATATGCAGGTCCTGATCATGCACAGGCAGCTCAGAAGCCTGAGGTTCTTGAAATCAAGACCGCAAAGAATTACTAAGAGGCTGAAAGGAGGAAATTAAATTGGCTAAAGCAGCAGCAAAGTTCTACGGAACAGGAAGAAGAAAGAGCAGTATCGCAAGAGTTTATTTAGTAGCCGGAACCGGTAAGGTTACTATTAATAAAAGAGACATTGACAATTATTTCGGACTTGAGACACTTAAGACAGTAGTTCGCCAGCCTCTCGTTTTAACAAATACAGTTGACAAGTTTGACGTATTAGTTAACGTTCACGGCGGTGGATTTACCGGTCAGGCAGGTGCTATCCGCCACGGTATTTCAAGAGCATTATTACAGGTTGATACAGAAGAGTATCGTCCGCTTCTTAAGAAGGCAGGCTTCTTAACAAGAGATCCTCGTATGAAGGAAAGAAAGAAGTACGGCTTAAAGGCAGCGAGAAGAGCTCCTCAGTTCTCAAAGAGATAATCTTCGCGAAACAACGAGGCACACAAATGCAGAAGAATACGCCCTGGAATGCTTGCATTCCAAGGGCGTTTTTATTCTGCGTTTACGCGACGACTGTCGCGACCGAGATGAAGCGGAGCGGAATCGAGGTGCCTTGCTGTTTGTTTCTGTCACTGAATTTCGGATTTGACGAGGTAAAGAGATGCTAAACAATAAAGGTTTTGATTTATGGGCAGATGATTATGATAAGAGTGTCGGATTGTCGGATGAAGACGGAACGTATCCGTTTGCAGGATACAAGGCAATCCTTAACGAAATATATAGCCGCGTTTTAGGTGCTGCTGCGAAGAAGGTTTTAGATATTGGGTTTGGTACGGGGACGCTGACTTCTAAGCTATATGAACAGGGCTGTGAAATTAGCGGACAAGATTTTTCCGACAGAATGATAGCATTGGCACAAGAGAAAATGCCGGGTGCAAGATTGTTTCAAGGGGATTTTTCAAATGGATTAGCGGAACCGTTAACGCAGCAAAAATATGATGCAATCATTGCTACTTATTCTCTGCATCATTTGACGGATGTACAGAAAATTACCTTTTTGAAACAACTGCTCCCTTTACTAAACGAGGGAGGATGTATTTATATTGGAGATGTAGCCTTTGAGACCCGTGCTGCGCTGCAAAGGTGTAAGGAAGAAACCGGTGACGAGTGGGATGATGAAGAGATATATTTCGTGTATGATGAGCTAAGGGCGCAATTTCCTTCAGTCAGATTCGAGAAAATGTCCGACTGTGCGGGACTTTTTACGTTAGCAGAAAAGGTTTAAAGGAATACGGGACATATTACTTTAAGTAGAAGATTTCCGTGATAACTATACTAAGATGGGAGCTTTACAAAATATACTATTATATAAATATTGAAAAACGGTATATCTTTATAATAAAATATGCTAAAATAAGAGTACTAAGGATAGAATGAAGTTAATGCCGGTCGTGATTTGATTAAAATCGGGAGGGGTTCTATGAAAAGAAATGGATATATTTCGGATGCGCAGGTAGTAAAGAGAGCAAATACAGCAGTAAAAATAGAACTTGAAAAAAAGAAAGCAATGGATATTCCGATAGCTGCATATGACAGAAAAACGCAAACGATATATCAGCAAAATAGTGATGGGACGAGAATGGTTGTGGCAGAACGAATAAGAAAGGGGCGCTATAGTGAAAGACTTAAAAAGCAAGCCTGAGATAATTGTTTTTGCCGGACCAAATGGTTCAGGGAAAAGTACATTTACAGAATTGCTGAGGCCTGCCGACATAGATTATATTAATGCTGATGAGCTAAAAAAATGCTTAAAATGTAGCGATATAGAGGCGGCAGAATTAGCTGAAAGACAGCGAGAAGAACACGTTTCTGAAATGCGGCAGTTTTGTTTTGAGACTGTTATGTCAACAGATAGAAATTTGAAATTGCTGCAAAGAGCAAAAGAAAAAGGGTATTTTATACGATGCTACTATATTTTGACGGTCGATCCAATGATTAATGTACATCGTGTAAAATCAAGAGTCCAGTCCGGTGGTCATGATGTGCCGGAGGAGAAGATAATTGCCAGATATGATAGAGCGTTGGATTTGGTGAAATACGTTGTATCTGTTTCTGATATTTGTCATATTTATGATAATTCGGAGGAGAAGCCATTTCGGATTTTTAAAAAAAGAAAAACAGAGTATTTCTATGATGAATGTTCAGACTGGTTATTGGAGGACATTGAACTTCTTACAGGAATTGAATGTGTACAGAGGAAAAATCTCAATGAAAGCTGATTATGAGGATGGCAATACCGAAAAAGTCCCGATTTGGGGCTTTTTCTTGCTTTCTGGTTAGCCGCTTATTGTTGGCGAATTGGATTCTTTGAAGTATAGACAAGGAGCAAATAATGGGAGTAACAAAGAATACGCAGACAGAAGAGAATATCAAAAGGATGGCAGCCCATGCATTTCCGGACCGCGAAATGCTGTACTGTAAGGAATTGACCGAGGGCATGTGCAATGTAGCATATTTAATCGGCTTTTCGGATGGGAGAAAGAGTATTCTAAAGATAGCGGCGGCAGATAATCGAGGCTATATGACCAATGAAATTAATATGATGGATGCTGAAGTGAAAGCAATGGAGCTTGTGCGCGGAAAAATAGCAGCAAAGGTTGCCGGAATTGAACTGTTTGATAAGGAGCGGAGGTTATGCAGCGGTAACTATTTTTTCATGGAATTTATTGAGGGTGAGAATTACTTTTTTATGATGGATTCTTTTACCGAGGGGGAAAAGGAGGAAATCAGTTATCAGATAGGGCAGAATGTCAGGCAGATAGCTGTTATAGAGGGAGAGGCCTTCAAACAGCTTGGGGATGAGGTAAACAGCTTTGGAACCCAGTATGAATTAATGCGACATATGCTGTCAAATGTAATAGGTGACGCGGACAGAAAATCGGTTGAATATTTTATCAGCGGCGATAAGCTGCTGCGTATGTTGGAAAGGGACAAAGAAATATTCGCTGAGGTTACCAAGCCTTCTTTAGTGCATTATGATTTATGGGAAGGGAATGTGTTTGTTAAGGATAGAAAGGTAGTAGGCCTTATTGACTGGGAAAGAGCACTTTTTGGGGATCCGCTTATGGAAGACCGTTTTAGAAGGCATACCAGAAATGACGCTTTTCTAAGGGGCTATGGGAAGGACAAGCTTTCGGAATCAGAGATGCAGCGTATTTATTGGTATGATATTTTATTATATCTGACTATGATGACTGAAGGTCAGTATAGGGAGTACGAGGATGACGGTCAGTATAAATGGGTTGCACCGCTATATGAGGCATCACTGAAAAAATTAACAGAATACGGGGCGTCGTAACATGTGTGTTCGGGACAAGGCGGATGCCTGTGCTACGCTTCGGAACGGAGATTATTATGGACAGATATGCAGAAATAAAAGGTAAAGTATTAGACCTTGCAAAAGCAGATAAGAGTATTCATGCCGTAATAGCAATTGGTTCGTCAACCAGAAGTGAACTAAAGGCAGATGAATATTCAGACCTTGATTTGATAATTGCGACTGATGATAATGAAAAATGGTTGTACGGAAATGCTCCGGAGCAAATCGGAAATGTGAAAATTTCCTTTGTTGAGCCTACGCTCGGAGGAGGAAAGGAACGAAGAATTTTATATGAGAATGCGCTTGATGTGGACTATATTATTTTAACTGCGGAGCAGTTTAAAACAGCGATTAAAGAGGGAGTTGCGAGCTGGGTATGTAACAGAGGCTATTCTGTGCTTTATGATACAATGGGCTTTGAAAAGCTGTTGGATGAGCATGTGAATACAAAAATAGAATACCATGGCATGTCCGAAACGGAATATGTAAATATGGTAAATGATTTCTGTTTTCACGTGGTTTGGACTTCAAAAAAGATACTTCGCGGTGAATTGTGGACCGCAAAGATGTGTCTGGACGCCTATCTAAAAAACCATCTCCTAAGGATGATAGAAATGTACTCTGCATACAGCTATAATGTTGATGTATGGCATGCCGGAAGGTTTCTGGAAAAATGGGCTGATGACAGTGTAAGGGAAGCATTAACAAAGTGCTTTGCACATTATGACAGAAAAGACATAGTGGCGGCATTGTTTGAGACAAACAAGTTGTTCACGCGTCTGGCCAAGGCTGTCGCTAAGATAAGAAATTACAGTTATCCTGAGACGGCGGTTGAGTATTCCGGGGAGTTATTCACGGAATACTTTGGTGCCGAGCTGTGACTTGTCGGAATTATTGTGTAGAATTTGAGGATAGGAATATGAAAAGAATAGCCATATTAACCGGCGCCACGGGTGGTCTGGGAAGAGAGTTTTTAAAGCAGATGCTGCAGGAAGATATTGATGAGCTGTGGGCGGTTGCAAGAAACGAACAGAAGCTGGCAACGCTTCGCAGTGAGTACGGAGAAAAGGTAGTTCCTGTTGCGGCTGACCTGTCCGAAATGGACGGAATTGAGCGGGTGGGGCAGATGCTTGAGGAGCAAAAGCCTTTGGTTACATACTTAATAAATAATGCCGGTCTGGCAAAGATGGGAAGCTACAATGATTTTTCTGTGGAGGAAATCGACCGGACAATAAATGTAAACTGCAAGGCTCCGCTTATGCTTATTAAGCTTTGCCTTCCGTATATGAAAAGCGGGAGCAGGATATTAAATATTTCATCTGCCTCTGCATTTCAGCCTAATCCCTACATTAATTTGTATGCGGCGACAAAGGCCTTTGAGCGGAATTACTCAAGAGCAATTAATGCGGAGCTGAAGGGAACCGGAATTACAAGCATTGCGGTTTGTCCGGGCTGGATAGATACTGAACTTTTACAGAAGGAGATAAACGGGAAGAAGGTAAGATTTCCGGGACTGGTCAGTGCTGACCGTGTCGCAAAGCAGGCAATTCGTGACGCGAAAAAGGGTAAGGATATGTCTGTATGCTCGTTGTATGTAAAATGCCAGCATGTATATGTTAAAATATTGCCTCAGCGTCTGGTTATGAAAATCTGGATGGCTATGATTGGTAAATATATGAAGAAGGATGGAGATTAGTATGAACAGAGTAATAGCGAGAATAGGAGCATTAATTGTATCGGTCACGGTATTTCTGTTTGCCGTTTGTATGCTTATTTCGTTTTCGTTCGGAAGCTATTTTGTATGTATGTTTTTGCCGATCGGATACATAATGATGACTGCCGGTTTTTGCGCAGAGTGCGATGAAAAGCATAGGGTAGCGGCAAATGCCGGGATGATGTTTGCAGCGGTTTATGCGGTGCTGATACTTATTGTATACTTTGCGCAGACGACGGTTGTACGTCTGGATTCATTTGATGAACAGCTTACGAGGATACTTGACTTTTCAAGAGGCGGGCTGCTGTTTAATTACGACCTGCTTGGCTACGGCTTTATGGCAATTTCGACCTTTTTTGTAGGACTTACTTTAGTTCCGAAGACAAAAGCAGACAAATACTTAAGACTTTTATTGCTGATTCACGGAGTCTTTTTCTTTGGCTGCTTTATTATGCCGATGACAGGAGTATTTAGTTCGATGGCAGACGGAGATTCCGGCATGGGAGGAGTAATAGCGCTTGAATTCTGGTGTGCATATTTCCTGCCCATCGGTATCCTGTCCGTGTATCATTTCAAAAAAGAAAAAAATCTGTAAACGTTTTATGCATGTGAAAGAAGGGGAAAGAACAGCCTTTCCTCTTCTATGCTGTTAAGCTTATCGCCCATGCAGAACAGCCTGTAATCGTCTCCGCCGTCAAAGGGAACCGCTTCAAACAGGTGCAGATCCTCTTTACGGGGCGTGAAGCCGAGCGTCAGGGCAGTATACTCAAGATTAACGGAGCCGAGTATCCGTTCAAAGGGTATATATTTGTTGCAGACTATACTCTGAACCACAAGGGTGTTTTCTTCCGTGTGCATTACAATAAAGCAGTCAAGCTCATCAGAATAATATACATTATTCAGTCCTGAGGTATAGAACATCTGAAGACTGTATTTATTAAGCTGTTCAAACGAGCCGTATGAAATGCTGCTTCTGACAGCGTCAGAGTAAGACCTTTTTACCTCGATGCTGTTTGTGTCTGTCTTTACAAAGCCTCTGCCACGAGCCGGAACGGGACAGTGCTCTTTAAGCCTGTATTTGTACTGAAGCTTTTCGGTAAAGCCGAGTTTTCGGTAGAAGCCTAAGGCACTTAAATTTCCGAACAGGTAAATTCCGTCGCAGCTGTCCTTATATTCCTCTATTACAAGCTCCATCAGCTTACGTGCAAGCCCTTTATTCCGATGATTTATATCGGTCATAACCGTGCCGAGCTGGATATAGTTGCGTATTTCTCCGTTCTGCTCAAATTTCATAATGTTTGCTGAAACATTTGCGAGAAGCTTGCCGTCTTCTTCAAAAGAATAGGGTATGTATTCTCCTTCAAAATATCCGTTTTTTACCCAGCCTTCGAAGTCAAAGCAGAAGGTTGCCTGTGTTAATGCATTCAATTCCTGACGAAGCGTATCGTCCTTCATGTAGTTCTTTATAAGTCTCATCAATAGTCTCCATTCTGAAGCGTAGCGTAGGAATCCGCATGAGAAAGTCACGAATGTGATTTCTCAATCTAGTCTCCCTAAAATATTAGTGCCCTAAATAATATCACATACGGTAATTATGTTCAATTGGTATTTTTAATGGAATTTTTTCTGATTATAATAACTTGACAGGGGAAAGGTAATATGTTACCATATAGCCCGGTAATATATTACCTTTTGCCCTCGCGGCATTAACAGCGGCACTCAGGCCGGTGATTATGAAGAGATATTTAAGAACGGAGACGGAGAAGATATGAAGAAGTTAAAGATAGCGGTGATAATAATAGCAGCACTTGTATTGATTATAGTTATAGGCTTTAAATGCTTCAGTGCAATTACGCTTAACGAGGCAAAACTGCTTAATGAAAATCTTATTGATGTAACGCAGGTTGCTGACGGAACCTATGCCGGACACAGTGAGATGGGACCTGTGCTTGTGAATGTGGAGGTCAGTGTGAAGGACGGAAGACTGACGGAGGTAAGACTGCTTGAGCATAGAAGCGGCATGGGACAGAAAGCCAACTCAATTGTCGCAAGTATGCAGGAAAAGGGCACACATGATGTTGATGCGATAAGCGGGGCGACAATTTCGAGTGAGATAATTATTAATGCGGTAAACGATGCGCTAAAGAAAGGTATATAGATTGAGAAATCACATTGATATGCTGATTTTTCACAACTAACCTTGGTTAGTTTGGCTATCTTGTACCGAAGCGTCACAAATAAGCCTCTAAGCGACATGAGAAATCACATTCGTGACTTTCTCATGCGGATTCCTGCGCTACGCTTCGGAATGGAGAATAGCATGAAAAATAAATCAGAGGATATTGGCCGGTTAATCGGCCGGTATCCTCTGATTTTTATATCAGGCAGGTTTCTCATGCATGTCGGATATTTTGAGTCGGGGACGCGTAATACTGTGCCTGTGCGTTCCAGAGCTCATGGTACTTACCGCTGTAGTCATTCAGCAGCTCGGCATGACTGCCGCGCTGGATAACGGAGCCCTCATGAAAGACCGCAATTTCGTCGCAGAATATACAGGATGACAGGCGGTGACTGATGTATATGGCGGTTTTGTCACCGACGATGTCATTGAACTTACTGTAAATCTCCGCTTCGGCAATCGGGTCAAGGGCTGCGGTAGGCTCATCAAGTATAATAAATGATGCATCCTTGTACAATGCGCGGGCGATGGCAATTTTTTGTGCCTCGCCGCCGGATATTTCAACTCCGTCCTCCGAAAGGTGCTTATAGAGCATGGTGTCGAGTCCGTTTTCAAGAGCTGCAAGTCTGTCACCAAAACCGGAATTATTCAGTGCTTCAATAACGCGACTGCGGTCATATTCGGCGCTGCCTGCGACATTGGCACCGAGCGGCTGGCTGATAAGACGGAAATCCTGAAAAACAACGGAAAAGACGGACATATAGTCATCATAGTTATATTTACGAATATCAATACCGTTCAAAAGGATTTGTCCCTCCTGCGGGTCATACAGCCTGCAAAGCAGCTTAATAAAGGTAGATTTGCCGC
Source organism: Lachnospiraceae bacterium (assembly GCA_045578645.1). Lineage (GTDB taxonomy): Bacteria > Bacillota > Clostridia > Lachnospirales > Lachnospiraceae > RUG11977. The sequence continues at coordinate 38,072 of JAZNKQ010000101.1, read as the reverse complement.
TGCCGTTTTCGCCGACAATCGCAAGCCTGTTTCCAACCTTGAACTTCATATTGACATGGCGTAAGGCCCACAGGTCTGAGCCGGGGTACTTAAACGAAACATCCTTAAACTCAATTTCGTATTGGCGGTCATTGCGTTTTTCCGTTGTCAGGCTTCCCTGATACATATTATTCGGAATATCTAAAAATTCGTAGGTCGTTTTGAGAAAATCAGCGTTGGCTCTCATGTGACCGAGTGTCTTAAGAAGGACAGACATATTTCCCGACAGGGTTGTTACGGCGCTGATATACTGTGTGACACTGCCTATTCCGAAGGCGCCGGCCCATGCCTTAAGACATACAAACACATAAACAACTCCTGACAGGATAGCGGATACGGCGCCCGAAAGTCCGCTGAAAATTCCAAGTATTCCCTTGCAGAGCTTTGAAGACTGTGAGCCTGAGCCGAAAACCTTTACAGTGTTGACATAATGCTCAGCAATAGACAGCTGATTATATATTCGTACATCCATATCATTTTCGCTGTTTGTGTGCAGCGAGTAATTAAAATGTCCGAAGAGTCTGTTACCGAAGCGGGCATTCTCGGCAAGTCTGCTCCACATTGAGGTAGCCTTGTTGGTGAGGGCAGGGCTGATAAAAGTTATGCCGAGAATCAGACCCGTAACAATCAGGTGGCAAACCGGATGATTCAAAAAAGTCAGGCTACCGGCAGCGTCGGGAACCGGAAGGGTAAACAGACTTACGGTCAGTGCGACTGCGCCGAGAATTCCGGCTACAGCTTCGACACCATTCGTCAGGTACATGTAGATATGACTGAATCCCCAGCCTCCCCACTGGCTGTTCTGCATAACCTGGGTAAATAAGTCGCGGGTCTTTTGACTGTCTGAGTCAGCGTAATCCATGGAGAGAAACTTTTCTGAATAGATTAGCGGATACTGCTTGTAAAAAAGACTTCGTTTTGCTGAATTCCGGCGCTCAAGTATTGACCTTACAAGTGAGAGAACCACGGTGACACCGAGAATTGTCAGTGCCTGTCCTGTCAATACGTCAATACGGCGTAATGAGGCGAGCTCGTTAATAAGGCGCGCTGAAAAATATATTGTGGCATAAGGAGAGACTGCCTGCACTGTTGACAGCAGGATTGTGGAAATAAATAATCCGGGACAGTATTTGCGGATATCTCTTGAAGCACGCCTGTGAATGGCAACGGCTTCGCGGAGTGTAGTTCTGTCAGATTTCTTCTTCATCGCTTTGTCCTCCTTCTCTGTAGTAGCGGCTCTGAACCTCAAAAAGCTTAGCATAGGCACCGTTCCTTGCCAGTAACTCATCATGTGTGCCTTCCTCGGTAATGGCTCCGTCCGCAACAAGAATAATTCTGTCACAGAAGCGTGTGGAGGCAAGACGGTGCGAAATGAATACAGAGGTTTTATTGGCAGTCATCTCGCAGTATTTCATGTAGATGTCATTTTCGGCTATGGGGTCCAGTGCTGCGGTAGGCTCATCAAGAATCAGAAGCGGACCGTTTTTATAAAGTGCCCTTGCGAGCATCAGACGCTGGGTCTGACCGCCGGAGAGCATTACACCGTCAAGATAAACCTCACGACCGATATGGGTCTCAACACCGTCGGGGAATTTTGAGACAGTGGCTGTTAAGCCTGCTTTATCAAGGCAGTCATAAACCTTGTCGTAATCAATATCGCAGACGCTCTGTGCCACGGTCTGCGCAATGGTTGTATCGAGAATAGAAAAGTTTTGGAATACCGCAGAGAAAAGCTCATAATACTGCTTCCTGTTAAACTCGCGTATGTCACGTCCGTTTAAAAGCACCCGTCCCTCATCAGGATCATAAAAGCCGCAGAGAAGCTTTACAAGAGTGGTTTTTCCTGCACCGTTAAGTCCGACAATAGCCAGCTTTTCGCCGGGATGAATTGTAAGATTAACGTGCTCAAGAATGCTCTGCTTGGCTCCGGGATACCTAAAGGAAACATTATCAAGGCGAAGCTCGTAGGAATCAGCCTTTGGCGGACGAATGCCGTCATCAAACCTGAACGGCTCTTCAACATGCAGATATTCCTGGATTCGTGACAGGGAAAGGCTCTCCTTATGAAGCACGGTGAATTCGGATAAAATACCTGTCACAAGTGTTGTAAAGCTGCTTATTGCCGTAAAATATAAAAGAAATTCCGATGCCGGCAGATTCTGCTTAAGTGTCAGGTTGATTAAGTAAGCATATGCCAGTCCGTTGCGAAGCAGTGTCAAAATAATATCGGCGATGTTTGCCAGAATGTATTTTCTCTCACGGCGTGCGATAAAGGCAGTGTACAGTCGCAGGGACTTGCTGTGGATATCATGCAGCCACGGAGCAAGACCAAAGATTCGTACATCCTTGGCAAAATCGAGAGAACGGGATTTTTCAATACAATAGCTGAGCTCCTTCTCATAGCTTTCCTTCTCGCTGCGGTGTCTGTTCTCCCATCCGTTTGCATATCCGGTAATGAAAAAGCTTATTATTGTTGTAACGATTACAACAGATGCGAGGAATACATTGAGGTCGGAGAGCAGAAAAAGGTAAATGACGAAGCCGCCGATATTTGTAAGAATCGCAGTCAGGGTTCTCCAGATATGCTCTGAGGCTTCTTCATTACTGTTCGTGGCATTGCAGGCCTGCTCCTTCAGCTTGCTGACTTTGGGGTCAAGTGTATTCGGATAAGATGTCTCACAGGCTTTCCGGCTGATTAACTGAAGAATGGAGACACGGACATCAATTTCCGGAGGTAATCTGTTTTCGGTGAGGTAATCCCGGATTCCGATCAGCAGGAACATTAGGGCTGTGAAGGCGGCGATTGTCAGCAGCAGCTCAGTAAGAGGTGCTTCCTGTTCAACCTTTGCGAGAATCCGTGGAGTGATATAGAGCTGGGTCAGATTAAGCGCGACGCATACGGCAGCGATGGAAACGCAAAGCACCAGAACACTTTTGTGTTTGTTCATGGCCGCCTTAATCATGAACCGGACATTTTGGGCAATACTGTATTTTGCTTTCTCTTTTTCTTTCATTTTTGTCCCTTCCGTTAATAAAACCTTGTTTTTTTGTATCGATAGCTATGCCTGTATAGTAAAATAAAAAAATCTCCCCGGAGCATTCCGGGGATGAATTGTTGTTTTGGGGTGATGAATTGCAAGCCTACAGCTGAGGAAGCAGAATCTCTGTTGTAAAGGCTCCGTCTTCGCTGTTGCGGCTGATATATCCGTCAAGACGTTCTACAATCGCATCAATTCGCACAAGCCCGAAACCATGTCCCTCACCCTTTGTGCTTCGAAAGAGGGAGCCCTCCTTCTGCAGCTTTTTGCCTGCAGTGAAATTTGTGAAGGAGATGTAAAGCTGAGTGTTTTTCATATCCATATAGACACGTATCATACGCTTGTCCTCGGGAAGCTTCATGCTGGCCTCAATGGCATTATCAAACAAATTGCCGATAATACAGCATAAATCAATTTCGGATGATTTCAGCATGACCGGAATATGCGCATCGGCAATAACCTGGATGTTCCTTGACCGGGCAATTGAGATTTTGGAATTAAGGATTGCATCGGTCATGGGATTACCGGTCTTAATAACCGTATCAACGGTGGTGAGGTCATCATCCAGAAGATCAAGATAGCGTTTTATTGCCTCCATATCACCTGCGGAGGCATATGCCTTCATTGTCTGGATATGGTTGCGGTAATCATGACGCCAGCCGCGAATCTGGCGGTACATGTTGTCGACCTCGCGGTAATGTGTTTCAATCAGCTCGTGCTGATATGAAGAAAGCTGCTTATCAATTAGTCGTGAAAAGAATCCCATTTGTTTACCTCATGCTTATAATGGCGCGGTTTACACCCTCATATGCTCCTCTGGGAAGGGGGATGACGGCTCCGCTGCTTAGTCTGATTTCGGTTTTGGTTACGCGGGTTATCATGGTAAGATTGACTATAACCGATCTTCCGGCTCGGTAAAATCTGTCATCAAGCTCCTTTTCAAACTCTCCCAGTGTCATCTTGACCGTAATCTCCGCGGCGGCATGAATTGTTATATAATTGCCCCTGACCTCGGTATATTGAATCTGATAAAGGGGCAGACGGATAAGCTCTCCGCTTGCCTCAAGATTTAATACCTTTTCGTTTTTAAGCAGCTTCTCGGCCGCTTTGTCAAGAACTAAGCGCAGTTTTTCAGCCCTGACGGGCTTAAGAAGATAGTGCAGGGCATCGACATCATAGCCCTCGGATATATAATCTGAGTATCCGGTAATAAAAACTATCTGCACCGTGCTGTTATCGCGTCGGAGCTCCTTAGCCATGGCAACGCCGCTCATGCCTCCCATTTCGATATCCAGGAGAAGGATGTCGTAATCCTTTACGTCCGCATAATGGAACATAAAATTCTCAGCGGATATAAAAGTATCTATATGTATTATGTGCGAGGCTGCTGCCGCCCATTGCCGTACTATTTCAGAAATGAAGTCCCGGTCAGCCTGAGAATCATCACAGATTGCGATTTTATATTCCATATTAATCCTCCATTTCTGAGCCGATAATTAGTATTAATAATAGCATACTTTCGAAACAGCCGTATGTCAATTGAAACGGTATTGTTGATTTTTGTTGATGAATGACGAATAATGGGATAAAATAATATCTATGAGAGGAGAGACGCCATGTTTTATGATATGATTAACGAGTCTGCCGACTATATAAAAGCGCGGCTGACAAAGCTCCCTTCGGTTGGAATTGTTCTCGGAAGCGGTCTCGGAAAGCTTGTGGACGCCATGGAAAATAAAACGGTTATACCCTATGGAGACATTCCGCATTTTCCCGTATCAAGTGTTGCGGGACATGAGGGGAATCTTGTGGTCGGAGACATTGCCGGAATAACCGTTGCGGCATTACAGGGAAGGGTACATTATTACGAAGGTCTTGGGATGAAGCAGGTTACATATCCCATATATGTTCTTAAGTTTATCGGAGCCGAAAAGCTTATTCTTACAAATGCCTGCGGGGGAATCAACAAAAGCTTCAAGCCGGGAGATTTGATGCTTATTACGGATTTCATTAACATGCTTGGTGACAATCCCCTTATCGGTGAGAATGATGAACGGCTCGGCGTAAGATTTCCCGATATGACGGAGGCCTATTCAAAGGAGCTTCTTGAACGGGCAAGGAATGCGGCAGAGGGGCTTGGCATAGAGTATAAGGAAGGCGTATATGCTATTTTCTGCGGACCGTGTTATGAAACGGCTGCCGAGATACGTGCCTTTGCGGTACTCGGTGCGGATGCAATCGGTATGTCAACCGTGCCTGAAACAATAGTAGGTAATTATCTGGGGATGAAGATCCTGGGGATTGCATGCATAACCAATATGGCTACGGGAATTGCTAAAGAAAAGCATTCTCATGAGGAGGTTGTGCGTATTGCAAATGAGAGCAGCATGAAGCTTTGTGACCTGATACATCGGATAATAAAAGATATGAAGAATTAGAGAGTATTCTCGGATTGGAGGAAATGTGAGCAAATTATTAGAGTACAAATGTCCGAGCTGCGGCGGAGCTCTGGAATTCAGTTCTGCCGAGCAGAAGATGAAATGTCCTTACTGCGACAGCGAATTTGAGGTTGATACCTTAAAAGCACTTGATGATGAACTCAAAAACGACCGTGATGATGAAATGGACTGGGATACCGAGCCCGGAGGGGAATGGGCAGACGGCGAAGCCGACGGTATGTATGTTTATTCCTGTGATTCCTGCGGCGGTGAGGTTGTCGGTGATGAAACACTCGGTGCGACAAGCTGTCCCTACTGCGGAAATCACGTGGTTATGTCAAGACAGTTCAAGGGTGAGTTAAGACCGGATTACGTTATTCCGTTTAAGCTTGATAAGAAGGCTGCCAAGGAGGGCTTTTTCAAGCATCTTAAGGGGAAAAGACTTTTGCCTAAGGTATTTAAGAGTGAGACTCATATCGATGAAATAAAGGGTATATATGTTCCCTTCTGGCTGTTTGATGCTGAAGCACATGCACATATGCGCTATAAGGCAACTAAGGTGCGCAGATGGAGTGATGCAAACTATATATATAAGGAAACCAGTCATTACGCGGTAGTTCGTGAGGGTGACCTTGGCTTTGAACGTGTTCCCGTTGACGGCTCACAGAAGATGCCCGATGATTTAATGGAATCACTTGAGCCCTTTGACTTTAAAGACGCGGTTGATTTCAGGACAGCCTATCTTGCCGGATATTTTGCCGACCGCTACGACGTTGATGCGCAGGAGAGCATAAAGCGCGCGAATGAGCGAATCAAGGAAAGCGCCGAGCAGGCCATGAGGGATACCGTAAACGGATACGCGACCGTAATAACCGAGCATGGTAATGTGAAGCTTGAAAACGGTCACGCAAAGTATGCATTATATCCCGTATGGATACTTAACACAACCTGGAAGGATCAGAAATACATGTTTGCCATGAACGGACAGACCGGAAAATTTGTCGGTAATCTCCCTCTGGATAAGGGAGCCTACTGGAGATGGCTTCTTGGCTTAACAGGCGTAATAGCGGCAGCCGGCAGTCTGGTATGCTGGCTGATCAGTATAATATAGGGAGGAGACTGACAATGAAAAGAATAATGGCATTGATACTTATTGCACTGCTCTGTGTCGGATATTCGCCGGTTTCTTCCGAGGCAGCAGCCATTCCGGCTGAAAGACAGCTTCCGAGACTTGTTGATGACGCGGATATTCTTACAGATTATGAAGAAAGCGAACTGCTTGCCCTGCTGGACGAGATAAGTGAAAGACAGGGCTATGATGTTGCGGTCGTTACGAAGGCTTCACTTGACGGTCAGGATGTTACGGCCTATGCAGATGATTTTTATGACTACAACGGATACGGACAGGGTGCCGGAGATGACGGAATCCTCCTGCTCGTTACCATGCTTGAGAGAGAATGGGCAATTTCGACCTATGGTGCCGGTATATCGGCGTTTACCGATGCGGGTCAGGATGAGATGATGGATAAAGTAACACCGAAAATGAGTGACGGTGATTACTATGCGGCATTCACTGAGTTTGCGAATATATGTGACGATTATATTGAGCAGGCAGAGAACGGAAAGCCGTATGACCCGAATAATGCGGAATTTACCTTCGGTGGCGGAACGGTTGCCGTATGCTTTGTTATCGGCTTTATTATTGCTCTGATTGCTGTATCAGTGATGAAGTCAAAGCTTAAATCGGTAGCACCCCAGAGACAGGCGCATAGCTATGTAAGAGATAACAGCTTTAAGCTGACGGGACGCAGTGACCTTTTCCTGTTCCATACCGTATCAAAGACTGCTAAGCCGAAGAATAACGGTTCGGGCAGCAGTACACACAGATCCTCATCAGGAAGAAGCCACGGAGGTTCAAGAGGCGGATTCTGATACATACAGAACTTACCCCTTGTGCAGCAGCACAGGGGGTTTTATTTTGCCGGGAGTTAAAGCCGATGGTCAAAAATAATGAAATTCCGGGCAGGTTGTGGCGGAGCGGCGGCATCTTATGTAAAAGTACTTGTGCAAAAGTAAGAAATCCTATATACTTTGGACAGCGCAGGAAAGAAAAGTAAATTGCGGACAGCAGCGGAGCAGGGGCTGTGAGAGACAGGTCGCTCAGAAATGAGGAATAGTGTGAAAATCGATATAAATATAAATCCAAATGAAGAAGAACTTCGGATTTCGGTTTCGTGTCCGTTTCTTACTTCGGAAGTTGAGAAGCTGATAGCGGCACTGAGAATGATGAACCGGCAGCTTACGGTCAGCCGTGACGGGGAGACCTATATTCTTGAGATTGAGAAGGTTATTTACATAGAGGCCGTTGAGCGGAAGTGCTTTGTTTATACTGAGGAAGCCATGTACGAGTCGGGCTCGAGACTGTATGAGCTTGAGCAGAGTCTTGCGGATTGCGGTTTTGTAAGGGTAAGCAAGGCATGCATTGTGAATATGAAGGCAATAGTTTCGCTTAAGTCAGAGATTAACAGACGTATCAGACTTACGCTGAGCAGCGGAGAACAGCTGATAGCTTCCAGACAGTATGCCGATGAGCTTAAGCGGATTTTGGGCTTAAAGCTGTAACGCTGAGAGCAAACAGTGATATATGAGGAAGGGAGCAAATATGGAGGATCGGAAGACCTTTTTTAATTATGCGGCGGAAGCGATGGTTACCTATGCCGTAACAATTCTGTTATTGAATATTCTGTGTCTGATTGTGGGCGATGATGCAAAAGGATATTCTACGATGTTCAGCTTGGGAAGCGCGGGTATTCCCGCAGAGACACTGCTTCAGTTTATTCCCGTTTCGATAGTGACGATAGCGGCAAAATACCTGTTTTTCACGGACCGTCTTATCAAACGGATGTCTGTTACCCTGAGAACGATATGTATGTCGGTAACGATTATTGCGTTTATGGCTGTGTGCATTGTGGTTTTCGAGTGGTTTCCGAAGGACCTGTGGGAGGCATGGCTGGCATTTTTTATCAGCTTCGGACTCAGCTTCCTGTTTAGCGTAATAATCATGTCAGTAAAGGAAAAGGTTGAGAATAAGAGAATGGAGGAGGCTGTGAGGAGGCTTCACGGAGAACGGAGCGGAGTACGGTCGGATAAGGAAGGAGGCAATTAACATAATGAAGGCTGAGAGTATAATAAGTATCCGTAATCTGGGACATAATTTCGGAGAAAATAAGGTTCTGGACGGAATTAATCTTGAGGTGAAAAGAGGAGAAATTATCGGTCTTCTCGGACCGAGCGGTGCGGGAAAGACTACCATGGTCAATATTCTGACAGGGCAGATTAAGCCTGCGACAGGTGAGGCAATGGTTTTAGGCGAGAGCAGCCTGTCGCTGAGCAGCGAGGCTCATTCAAAAATAGGAATAATGATGGAAAGCTTCGGGTTTTATGAGAGACTTTCCGTAGCTGACAACTTGAAAATATATGCCGGAATATTCAGGGCACCGGCAGAGCGTATTGACGAGGTGCTTAAGAGAACAGGCATGTATGAGGCGAAGAAAACGCCGGTTATGAAGCTGTCAAAGGGTATGAAGGGCAGAGTAAATCTGTGCCGGGCATTTTTAAAGGATGCCGAGCTTTTGTTCCTTGATGAGCCAACCTCAGGTCTTGATCCGTCTATAGCAAAGGAAATACATGATATTCTTTTAGATGAGAAGGCAAGGGGAACAACAATTTTCCTGACTACCCACAATATGTATGAGGCGACGCTTCTTTGCGATAATGTTGCGCTGCTTAACAACGGAGAGATTGTTGAATACGGTAATCCGGGAGAGGTGTGCAGGAAATACAATCATCTGAACCGGATTCAGATACAGCTTACGGGAGGAGAGTTAATTGAGCTTCCGAATGACAAAACGGCAGCAGCAAGGGTTGCAGAGCTGTTTGAGCAGGAGAAGATTGTGACGATTCATTCCACGGAGCCGACACTTGAAAGCGTATTCCTTGAGCTTACGGGACGGAGGTTTGAGAGCATATGAAAAATATAGCGGTAATATTTAAAAAGCAGGTTAAGGACACCCTGAAAAATAAAGTAATACTGATACAGTTTGTTTTATTCCCTGTTATGGCGCTTGTTATGAACAGTGTAATCAATATTGAGGGGATGCCGCGGAATTACTTCGTGTATATGTTTGCGACAATGTTTACCGGAATGGCACCGCTTGTAAGTGCTGCTGAGATAATTTCGGAAGAGAAGGAAAAGGGTACGCTTCGCGTGCTTATGATGTCAAATGTTAAGTCAACCGAGTACATTATCGGAATAGGAAGCGGTATTTTTGCGATATGTATGGTCAGCTCCGCAGTACTTTGCGCGGCAGGCCGGCTTGCAGGCACGGAAGCTCTGTGCTTTATGGGAATAATGGTAATCGGAGTATTAACTTCGATGATGCTTGGTGCGGCAATCGGAATAATCAGTAAAAACCAGATGACTGCATCTGCGATGACGGTTCCGATTATGATGGTATTTTCGTTTCTTCCGATGCTTGCGATGTTTAATGAGACAATTGCGAAGATTTCAAGATTTACGTATACCCAGCAGATCAGTAATATGCTGAACAATATAGGCGTAGCTTCAAATGAGGCTGAAAGCTGGCTGGTTATTGCGGGGAATCTGATTGTGGTAATGATAGTTTTCATATTTGCTTACAAAAAGGGCAACAGGGCATAAATAAAAGGGCTGCAGTGCAGATATCACAGGATATCCGTGCTGCAGCCTCCTTGTTTCTGAACAACTTGTCGCGAGGAGTGATGTTGCGGCTATTTGCTTTTTCACACTATGGTCTGAGTCCCATTCCGCCTTCAAGTGTTATTGTTTCACCGCTCATGTACTTGAAATCAGGTGATGCAAGCTGAACGCATACACGTCCGATTTCGAGCTCTGAATCGCCGTAGTGTCCTGCCGGCGGCATCTTAACATTTGCCTTAAATGCATCGGGATATGCCTTCTCGAAATTCTCGAGCTGAGCCGTCCATGCAAGAGGGCAGACAATATTAACATTAATGCCGTCCTTTCCCCACTCTGTAGCAGCTACTCTTGTCAGACCGCGGATACCTTCCTTGGCAGCGGCATATGCGCACTGTCCGAAGTTTCCGAAGAGACCTGCGCCCGATGCGAAGTTAATAACCGAACCCTGTGTTTCCTTAAGATAAGGATAGCATGCCTTCATGTAATAGAAGGTAGCATAAAGACCTGAATAAAGTGAAAGGTTAAACTGCTCTGTGGTATGGTCTGCAAGTGTTACGCCTGATGCAGAAGCCTGTGCGTTATTGATAAGAACATCGATTCTGCCGAAAGCATCAATTGTCTGCTTGATTACATTTCCTACAACGGCTTCATTATCAGCACCGGCACTTACGTCTGCCTGTACTGCAAGAACCTTGATTCCGTAGAGTCTTTCAAGCTCTTCTTTTGCATCCTCGAGCTTCTGGACATTACGTCCGGTAATTACGAGGTTAGCGCCTTCCTTAGCATAAGCGGTAGCGATACCGTATCCGATTGAACCGCATCTTCCGTCACTGAGAACAGAACGGCCGGCGCCTGTGATGATGGCTGTTTTTCCTGTTAAAAATCCCATATATAGTCCTCCGAAGTAATAAATTTGTATTGTATAACACCGTGATTATAGCACTATTACAAAGGCGGTGCAATATACCGCGGAAGAGATTTCCTTTGCCTTGACAGCCGATAATGGCTGATTTATTCTGTAATATGAAGCGGGTGAGAGGCATTTTCACAATAGGAAAACGAGACCATATAATATACTATTAAAACTCGGATTGAATTATGTGGTTTATGAATCTGCACCCCGTACTTCAGGGGCTTATTGCAACACTTTTCACCTATGCGGTTACGGCACTGGGCGCGTCGCTGGTGTTTTTCTTCCACGGAATAAACAGAAGAATGATGGATGTAATGATGGGCTTTGCCGCAGGAGTTATGATAGCGGCTTCCTATTGGTCTCTGCTGAATCCGGCAATCCAGCTGTCAGAGCAGCTCGGGCAGAATGCGGCAGCGGTTGCGGCGGGAGGCTTCCTTTGCGGCGGAGTCTTTATAATTCTTTCGGATATGCTTTTAGGGAGCGGACTGATTTGCAATTTTAAAGCAGAAACCGGGCGGTGTATACTGCTTGCGTCAGCCGTTACCTTGCATAACATTCCCGAGGGGCTCGCAATCGGTGTGGCATTCGGATGTGCGGCACTTGAGGGAAGTGAGGCATCGCTGATAGGCGCGGTTATGCTGGCAGTGGGAATCGGAATACAGAATTTTCCTGAAGGCACCTGTGTATCAATGCCGCTCAAAAGAGAAGGCGTCAGCAGCTTTAAGAGCTTTCTGGTGGGGCAGAGCTCGGGTCTTGTAGAGCCTGTTGCGGGAGTTCTCGGAGTGATTTTTGCACTTAAGGTGCAGGCGATTCTTTCCTTCGTTCTTGCTTTTTCAGCCGGCGCCATGATATCGGTTGTATGTGCGGAGCTGATTCCCGAATCCTTCCGTGATAATAAGCGGCTTGCCACCTTCGGCGTATTGGCGGGCTTTATAGTTATGATGATACTGGATATAAGCCTCGGATAATACGTCAATCATAATATTTGGGCAGAAATAAGCAAATTGTGCGAAGAAAATGAGATTTCAATATGAGATAATTTATATATAAGGAGGACTAATGAACAACGCGGAAATACTTGAGATAAGAAAGAGAATTAAGAAAAAGGACTGTTCGATTACAAGGATAACAGGCTGCTACGTTATCGGTGCAGACAGGGAGATACGTACCTATATTGATGAGACCTTCCTCAATATGGAAGAGGATGAGCAGTTTAAATATATTGATATACTGAAAAAGGGACTTTCGGGAACACTCGGAAAGAACCTTCTGAATCTTGAATTCATGCCCGAGGCCGAGGAGACGGGAGGCATATGTCAGTGCCTTCTCGGTCTGAGGGAAAGTGAACTGAAAAACAAAGAAATGCTGGATGCCTTTTATAGGTCCGTAATCGAAAGCTATGATTATGCCGGAAATTATGTGATTCTGCTTATTCATGATGTATATGATGTTCCGACAATGACATCCGACAAGCTGAAGCTTGATGAATCAGAGGAAGTATATCGTTATCTTTTGTGCTGTATCTGTCCGGTAAACCTTTCAAAGCCCGGACTCAGCTATCATGAAGAGGAGAACCGTATATCAAACAGGCTGCGTGACTGGGTTGTTGATGCACCCGACACCGCATTCCTGTTCCCTGCATTTAATGACAGAAGCGAGGATATTCACAATATCCTGTATTATGTCAAGAATACCGATGAGCTTCACGAGGAGCTGTCGCAGGACATACTCTGCTGTAAGCCCGTAATTCCTGCCGATAAGCAGAAAAAAGCATTCAGGAGCATCATTGAGGATGTGGTTAATGATGCTCCCGAATACGATACGCTTGAGATTGTCAGGTCAGTTAACGACAGCCTGACGGAGATGCTTGAGGAGAATGATGCCTCGACTCCTGTTCTGCTTGACAGGGAAGGGATAAAGGAGGTGTTCCGCACAAGCGGCATTGACGAGCGTCACCTTGACATTGTTGATGAAAAGTTTATAAAAGCGGTAGGCGAAGAGGCGGTACTGGATGTTGACAGTATTGCGGAAAAGAAAAGTCTGAGAATAAAGACCAACGACATTGACATTCAGGTTAAGCAGGATAATTCAGACCTGATTGAGGTCAGGATTATTGAAGGCAGAAAGTATATGCTGATTCCCATGGATGTTGATATAGAGGTAAACGGAATCGTAAAGAAAATACAGGAAAGGATGGATGAAGAGCAATGAAAATGACGTTCAGATGGTACGGAGAGGGCAATGACAGTATATCTCTTGCGCAGATCCGTCAGATACCCGGAGTTGAAGGCATTGTGTGGGCACTGCATCATAAGCAGCCGGGAGAGGTTTGGGAAATTGATGAAATCAGAGAGGTTCAGAAGCAGCTTGAGCCTTACGGCTTTAACATGGATGTTGTTGAATCCGTTAATGTACATGATGATATAAAGATAGGTCTCCCTACACGTGACAAGTATATTGAGAACTATAAGCAGACACTCAGAAATCTTAAGGAATTCGGAGTAAAGGTAGTATGCTATAATTTCATGCCGGTATTTGACTGGACAAGAACCGACCTTTTCCATCCGCTTCCGGACGGTTCAACGGCACTTTTCTATGAGAAGGATAAGATTATTGACGATCCGGTTCTTATGGCTGACTACATAATTAAGAATTGTGAGGGCTATACAATGCCCGGCTGGGAGCCTGAGAGAATGGCGCATCTTAAGGAGCTGTTTGAAGCCTATAAGCCGGTTACAAGGGAGGTTCTTACAGAGAATCTTAAGTATTTCCTTGAAGCTTTGATGCCGGTGTGCCGTGAATGTGATATCAAAATGGCTATACATCAGGATGACCCGCCGTGGGATATTTTCGGACTTCCGCGACTTCTTGTTGATGAGCCGTCAATCGATAAGTTCCTTAAGATGGTTGATGACCCTTATAATACGCTTACACTCTGCTCGGGTTCATTGAGCTCGAATCCGAAGAATAATGTTGCAGATATCATAAGAAAGCACCATGACAGGATTTCCTTTGCACATGTGCGTAATGTTAAGCACTATCCGAACGGTGATTTCAGCGAAGCCTCACACAGGGACTGTGACGGTGACACGGGAGTTCTTGATATAATGAAGGCTTATCATGACTGCGGCTTTACGGGCTATATGCGTCCCGACCACGGAAGACATATCTGGGGAGAAAAATGCAGACCCGGATACGGACTTTATGACCGTGCGCTCGGAATAATGTACCTTTGGGGCTGCTGGGATATGCTTGAAAAGGTTGAAGGAAATAAATAGATTATTTCGGAATGGAGACAAAAATGAAGCTTACACTTGAAGGAATAAAAGACAGGAGCGCGTGGACAGGCTATCACCTTCCCGCCTTTGATGTAGAAAAAATGTGTGCCGTGACAAAGGAAGAGCCGGTCTGGCTGCATTTCGGTTCGGGTAATATATTCCGTGCATTTCTCTGCTCGGTAGCCCAGAGGCTGCTTGAAAGCGGCGATATGCAGCAGGGAATAACCGCGGCAGAAAGCCACGGCACCGAGATTATTACCGAATGCTTCAGACCGCATGATAATCTGTCCGTTGCAGTAACACTGAATGCCGACGGAAGTATTGATAAGGAGGTTCTTGCATCAATCGGTGAGTCACTTACAACACAGTATGACCTTGCAAGAATCGAAGAAGTATTCTGCAAACCTTCACTTACGATGGTATCCTTTACGATAACCGAGAAGGGATATGCCCTGAGGGGAGCTGACGGAGAGCTTTTTGACATAATAAAGGACGATATGGCAGCAGGACCCGAAAGGTGCAGACATCTGATGTCAATGCTTGCGGCACTTTGTCTGAAGCGTTTTCGTGCCTGCGGCACACCGCTTGCACTGGTTTCCATGGATAACTGCTCACATAACGGTGAGAAGCTTATGAATGCCGTTACCGGAATTGCGGCAGCGTGGAAGGAAAACGGGTTTATTGGAGAGGCAGAGCTTAATTATTTATGTAACGATATATCCTATCCGTGGAGCATGATTGATAAGATTACGCCGAGACCCGATGCAAAGGTTGAGGCTAAGCTTGTGGCAGACGGAATTGATGACATAAAGCCGTTTGTAACTCCGAACGGTACCTATATTGCAGCCTTTGTAAATGCTGAAAGACCCCAGTACCTTGTAATTGAGGACTTATTCCCTAACGGAAGGCCTCCGCTTGAGAAGGCGGGAGTTATCTTTACCGACAGGGATACCGTAAACAAAACAGAGAAGATGAAGGTATGTACCTGCCTTAATCCGCTTCATACCGCGCTGGCAATTTTCGGATGTCTGCTCGGCTATGATTCGATTGCGGCAGAGATGAAGGATAGTGAGCTTTCTGCACTGATTCGTAATATGAGTGCACAGGAGGGAATGCCGGTTGTTGTTAATCCGGGAATTCTTGATCCTCAGGCATTCCTTGATGAGGTGCTTAATGAGCGCTTCCCCAATCCTTTTATGCCCGATACTCCCCAGCGTATTGCAACCGATACATCACAGAAGCTGCCGATACGCTATGGCGAAGCCCTGAAGGCGCATGCTGCAAAGGGTGATATCGCGACCCTGAAATATATGCCCTTTGTTTTGGCGGGCTGGTTAAGATATCTGCTTGCGGTTGACGATGAAGGGAACAGCTTCGAGCCGTCCTCCGATCCGTTGCTTGCAGAATGCACGGCGAAGCTTGAGGGAATTGTACCCGGAGGAGAAAAGGTTACGGCAGAAGACCTTAAGGAGCTTTTATCAAACAGTACAATTTTCGGTGTTGATTTGTTCGAAACAGGACTTGCCGATAAGGTAACGGAGTATTTTAATGAGCTCAACAGCGGCAACGGAGCCGTACGCGCTGCGCTCAGAAAAATCACACAGTCGTAAGGGGCAGAACGGAGGAATTTTGTGAAACTGCTGATTGCATCAGATATACATGGCTCGGCATATTATTGCCGTAAACTAATAGAATGCTTTAAGGAAAGCGGAGCCGAAAAGCTGCTGCTTCTCGGGGATATTCTTTATCACGGTCCGCGTAATGAGCTTCCGCGGGAGTACGCACCCAAGGAGGTTATTGCCATGCTCAATCCGCTGAAGGAATATATACTTTGCGTAAGAGGAAACTGCGAGGCAGAGGTTGACCAGATGGTGCTTGATTTCCCTGTTATGGCAGATTATGCCGTAATATTTGATGGGAAAAGGACTATTTACGCAACGCACGGACATGTGTATAATGAAAGTAAGCTGCCGCCGCTTTCCGACGGGGACATTTTGCTGCACGGACATACACATGTCCCTGCCGAGATTAATCACGGGAATTACACCTACATTAACCCGGGCTCTGTCTCTATACCGAAGGAAGGCTCAAAGCACAGCTGCATTCTGTATGAGAACGGCTGCTTTGAATGGCTGGAGCTTGAATAACGGGTTTATCAGAATGGAGGACAGTGTGAGCGAAAACATAAAAAATATTATTGAATCCGGCAAGGCGATTCTCGGTATTGAGTTTGGTTCAACGAGAATTAAGGCTGTGCTGAATGATGACAAAAACAATCCCGTTGCGTCAGGTGCATATGACTGGGAGAACAAGCTTGAAGACGGTATATGGACATACAGCCTTGATGCTGTCCATGAGGGACTTAGAGAGTGCTACGGAGCGCTGGTGCAGGATGTTAAGGAGAAATACGGAACCGGAATTAAGTCTCTTGCGGCAATCGGCTTTAGCGGAATGATGCACGGATATATGGCATTTGACAGTGAAGGGAAGCTTCTTGTGCCGTTTCGGACCTGGAGAAATACCATTACGGGAGAGGCATCAGAGCTGTTAACGAAGGAATTTAACTATCATATTCCGCAGCGCTGGAGTATTGCACATTTGTATCAGGCAATTTTAAACGGCGAAAGCCATGTTAAGGATATTGCGTATATTACGACACTGGCAGGCTATGTTCACTGGATGCTTACGGGAGTTAAGGCTGTCGGAGTCGGTGAAGCATCGGGTATGTTCCCGATTGATATAAAAACAGGTCAGTATAATAAAGAAATGCTGGACAAATTTGACGGTCTGATTTCTGCAAAGTGTCTTAAGCTGAAGACAGAGGAGATACTTCCGAAGGTTCTTACGGCAGGAGAGAATGCAGGCTGCCTGACAGCAGAGGGTGCGGCATTTATCGATAAATCTGGCATGCTTTCAGCAGGAATTCCGCTTTGCCCTCCTGAGGGTGATGCAGGAACCGGTATGGCGGCAACCAACAGCGTCGGAGTGCGTACGGGAAATGTGTCGGCAGGTACCTCTGTTTTTGCCATGGTAGTGCTTGAAAAGGAGCTTGACAGGGTTTACGAGGAAATAGATCTTGTAACAACACCTTCCGGCAATCTTGTCGGAATGGTACATTGTAACAACTGCACCTCGGATCTTAATGCATGGGTAGGACTGTTTAAAGAATTTGCGGATGCAGCCGGCTTTGAGATAGATATGAATACGCTTTACGGTCTGCTGTACAATAAGGCTCTGGAGGGAGATGCCGATTGCGGCGGACTTCTGGCATACAATTATTTCTCGGGCGAGCATGTAACGGGCTTCAATGAAGGAAGACCTCTGTTTGTACGTACACCCGAAAGCAGATTCAATCTTGCGAACTTTATGCGCGTTCATTTGTTTACCGCACTTGGAGCATTAAAGACGGGTCTTGATATAATGCTCAAGGAGGAAGGCGTGCGTATTGATACCATATACGGTCACGGCGGACTTTTCAAAACAAAGGGTGTCGGACAGAGCATACTTGCGGCAGCAATTGATGCTCCCGTGTCTGTTATGGAAACTGCGGGAGAAGGCGGAGCCTGGGGCATTGCTCTTCTTGCTTCCTACATGGTGAATAAGGATAGTAACGAGAGTCTTGATGAGTTCCTTGCCAATAAGGTATTTGCCGGAAAGACAGGGACACAGATGTCACCCGTTCGCAAGGATGTTGACGGCTTTAACCGTTTTATCGAAAGCTATAAGGACGGACTTGCAATTGAAAGAGCGGCAGTTGAATGGAGACCGGTATGAAAAGAAGAGACAAAATAAACTACTATCTTGATCTGGCTGAAGTTGTTGCACAGAGAAGCACCTGTATACGAAGACATTACGGGGCGGTTATAGTGAGGAATGATGAGGTTATTTCAACCGGTTATGTAGGTGCACCCCGCGGAAGGCGGAATTGTACGGATATGGGAAGATGTATTCGTGAAGAATTACAGATTCCGCGCGGAGAAAGATACGAGCTTTGCAGAAGCGTGCATGCCGAGGTAAATGCCATTATCAGTGCATCGCGTAATGAAATGCTCGGCGCTTCACTGTTTCTTGTCGGCATAGATGCTAAGACGGGACAATATACGGAGAATCCGAACAGCTGCTCAATGTGCAAACGGGCAATTATTAATTCGGGTATTGAGAAGGTCTACATAAGGGATACAAAGGATGAATACCGTATTGTAGATGTGCGCTCGTGGATAGATAATGATGAATCCCTTGCGGGAGAATTCGGATATTAATACCAAATGTAAAAGGTTCCGGGTCGAAATGCCCGGAACCTTTATTATCATAAAATTAATAGCAGAGCTCATCAAGAGTCTTCTGAAGTGTTTCAAGGTCATCGCGGATATGTATTGACTGGGGACAGACTTCCTCACATTTTCCGCATTTAATACAATTCTTTGCTTTCGAAGCATCATCAATGTCGTTCTTCCAGGTCCAGCTGACAGAGCCCTTGTTGCGATACATTCCGTATTCATTCCAGATTTTGAAATTGTAAGGAATCTTAACACCTGCGGGACAGGGTACGCAGTAGGCACAGCCGGTACATCCGTTGAATACACGGCTTCTGATTGTTTTTGCAAGGGCAGTAACCGCATTTTCCTCTTCTGCATTGAGAGGCTCAAAGCTTTCAAAGGTCTTGAGATTGTCGGTAAGCTGATCCATTGTTGTCATACCGCTTAATACAACCTTTACATTCGGAAGTGAGCCAACCCAGCGGAGTGCCCATGAAGCGATTGATGCGTCGGGTTTCAGTGACTTAAGCTCTCCCGTAATCTCCTCGGGAAGAGTAGCAAGTGAGCCGCCCTTTACAGGCTCCATAATAATAAGCGGAACGCCGAGCTTTTCTGAAAGGGCATAGCCCTTCATGCCGGCCTGCTCATCCGTATCCATGTAATTAAGCTGTATCTGGCAGAAATCCCATTTACGGAAATTAAGAATTTCTTCAAAAACCTCATAAGGAGCATGGAAAGAAAAGCCGAGATATTTTATTCTGCCGGCAGCCTGCTCAGCTTCAAGGTAATCAATAACGCCGAACTGAACCATTTCATCAAAGCGCTGTTTATTAAGTGCGTGAAGCAGATAGAAGTCAATATAATCCTTGTGCAGTCTTTCAAGCTGTGATTCGAAAAGCTTCTTTGCATCGTCCAGTGAATGTACGAGCCAGCACGGAAGCTTTGTTGCAAGATAGTAGCTTTCGCGGGGGTATTTATCAAGTATTTTTCCTACAAAGGGTTCACTCTGACCACCGTGATAAGGGTAGGCGGTATCGAAATAATTAACACCGGAATTATACGCGGTATCTAAAAGCTTTTCGGCCTCAACCTCATCAATGTTTCCGTCCTTTGTGGGGAAACGCATACAGCCGTAACCAAGCAGTGAGGTGTCGATTCCGAGGTTGTCAATATGCTTCTTTGTCATAATTATCCTCCTTACTCTTACTGATTAATTGTATCAAAACAGCTTAATACCAGTAAGCCAGAAAAGTGGCATAAAGTCAAGAAGGAATCATGTATTCGGAGGCGCCTTGCGCAATTTTTTTTCGCGTCTGTTGCTGACAATGGGCTGAGCTGCCGATGTGGGACAGCGGAACAGAAGCCTGCCGAGCGCCTTTAGGTTAAACGGGATGAGTGGCCAGAAATATCCTCTGCCCGCAAAGGTCGGTGTAGTAGCTGCCGAGATTAATATCATAAGGCAGCCGGCTGCAAAGCCCCATATATCGAACAGACCCGTAAGGATAATCAGAAAAAGGCGGTAAAGGCGGATAGCCTCTCCGAGCTCAATGCTTGACAGGGAGAGTGTTGCCAGCATCGTTGCGGCGGCGTAAAAGATTGCCTCGGTGCTTGTCCAGTTAAGCTCTATTGCAGCCTCGCCGAGAATCAGTCCGCCTATAAGGGCAAGCGAGCCCGAGAAGCTTCCGGCTGCGTGAGCGGAGGAATGCTTAAAAAAGTCAAGGCATAAATCCGTTATAAGTACATAGAAAAATAAACGCAGGGTGAAGTCGCAGGACAGCAGATAAACCGGCATGGCAAGCAGGCTGATTAGTATACAGGCAAATCTAATCAGCCGGATATAGTTCCCGGTACTGATACCCTTGTAATAATCCTCGGGTGCCTGTGTAAAATGAAAAACGGTACAGGGAAGAATGATAACCGACGGAGAGTTGTCGACAATTACCGCGACATGACCCTCGGCGATGTAGCTGCAGGCAACATCGGGACGTTCGGTAAGGAAAATGCTCGGCAAAGGGTTTAAAAAGCGCTTTTTCACGATTAGCTCCTCGAGGCTTTTTGAACCCATGGTAAGAGTCGTTATATTAAGTGCATTAAGCTTATTATCGATTTCTCTGATTATGTCGTCGGCGGCAATCCCCTGAAGGTAGCAGACGGCAACGTCGGTACGGCTTGAGCTGCCGACGGTATACATCCTGAAAACCAGCTTTGGGTTTCGGATACGACGGCGGATAAGAGCGGTATTTGAGAGAAGAACCTCAATAAATCCGTCTTTTGCGCCCTTAACGACACGTTCCGTATCCGGCTCACCAATTCCGCGATGCGGGTAGGAGCGGGCGTCAATGACTATGGCTTTGTCAAAGCCGTCAACGAAAAGAACGGAAGGACCGCTTAAAATATGACGTATAACCGCTTCGGGGTCGGAGGTGGCTTCACTCTGTATAAATCCGATTTTGGCAGCTAAATACCGCTCAAGGTCAGTAACTCTGCTGTCCTTTGTGAACAGCGGGTCTTGAAGATTTGATAATACCGAGTAAAGAACCTCACTTCTGCAAAGACCGTTGATTCCAACCAGACAGGCGCGGGTTTCGCCGAGCCTGAGAGGCTTGACCATTATGTCGAAGCTGATTCCGATGGGAAAAACTTCTTCGAGGGCTTTCATATTTTCATCAAGAGAGGCAGTCAGCTTCATAAAAATCCAATCCTTTTCGTTAATAACCGTAGTTTTTCCCGTTGCCGTCTTTTTATTCGGGAGGGAATAAAAATTATTGGCATCATATGAAAAAATGTCTCGAAATTGTAAAGGGGTTATGTTATAATAAAAAATAATGCTCTTTTGCAGGTAATAATAGGTATAGAAGAGTGTTATCGGTAAAGAATTTAAAAAAAAGCGGAGGTCCATATGCTTAACAATCGTAAGATCAGATTGATGACCCGGCTTGCGATATATGAAAAGTCTGAAGGAAAAGAGGATATCAGACGGAGTAAGTACTACAAAACCGACTACGCGCGTTTGAACGTTCTTAAGACGGGAATAGCAGTTACCTTTTCATATATATGCATTTTGGCATTGGTTGTTATTTACAAGCTCGAATACCTTATTGAAAATGCGGTTGAGCTTGACTATCTCGGAATAGGGAAAACAGTTCTCGGTATATACGCGGCAATAATGGCGGTATATCTCATATGTGCGTTGCTCGGGTACTCGCTGCAGTATTCGGCATCAAGAAAGAAGCTGGCAAAGTATTTCAGGATGCTCAGGCGACTTAAGGAAATATACAGGGAAGAAGACGGCTATCATTCGGATAGCGGAGATGTGGAGGAACAGGCATAATGCTGATGATGATATTTGAACTGCGTGCCAGAATGCTCGCAATCTATCAGAAAATAAGATTCGTATTGAATCCGTTGGTTAAGTTTATTTTGAGCTGGCTGGTGTTTGCACAGATTAACGGCGAAATCGGCTATGACGCACGGTTTACCAAAACAGTAGTGGTATTACTGCTTTCCGTTATTTGTGCCGTTACCCCCGGAGGAGTACTCGTATTCTTTTCGATGGTGCTTACACTTGTCCATATATACTTTGTATCGCCCTTCCTGGCAATAATAGTATTGCTGGCGTACATTGTGCTGTACGGCCTTCTTATGAGATTTACGCCGAAGCAGGCGATAGTGGCGGTAGCCATTCCCGTACTTGCAAAGTATAATCTTCATTATGCGGTGCCGATTACCCTCGGTGCGGTTTCAAATCCGCTTTCGGTACTTGCTTCGGTATGCGGTGTATTTATTATGCATATGCTGGAGATAATAAAAGCGGCGGCAGCGAGACAGGTAAGCTTAAGCCTTGATGACATCATACAGCTTTATACGGATGTTGCCGATGCAATTATCGGAAACAAGGCGATGTTCGCGGCTATGGTCGTATTTGCAATGGTTACGGTTGTTGTATATGTACTCCGTAAGTTTTCCTTCGGATATTCCTTTGAGATATCCGTTGCAGCAGGTGTTGTGGTTAATATTCTCGGCTTTCTGATTGCGGATTTACGCTTTAATCTTACCGCCAATATCGGAGTGCTTATTATTATGTCACTTGTTTCCGGTGTTGTGGCTATACTTATTCAGTTTTCAAAGAGGGTTCTCGACTATACTGCCGTTGAAAGAGTGCAGTTCGAGGATGATGACTATTACTACTACGTAAAAGCGGTGCCGAAGATTAATGTCAGCATTCCTAAGTTTGATGTTAAGCACATCAACAGTGCTGAAGACAGTGAAGCTGATGAGTCCGATGAATATGACGAATATGACGAATCCGGTGAATACGAAGACTATGAGACCGAAGAGGTATATGAAGAGTATGACGACTTCGGCAAGGCGGACAGTGCACCGGATACACAAGAGGTCTATGAGGATTACGAAGAGCCGAAGTTTGATATATATACCGACCTCGGACAGATTCGTACCCCATTCGACAGCGAAAATGATTACGAGGTTGAAATGACCCTTGATGATGAGGAAAAATAAAAGATAAAAGTACGTTAGATTACAGGGCGGGGTAATAATGGAAAAGATTATAGAGTTCATAGAAAATTTCATAAGTCCGTTGTCATTACTCAAGATATCGGTTATGGATATTATCGAGATACTGCTGCTGGCGGTATTGATTTATAATATCATTAAATGGGTGAAGAAGACAAAGGCATGGACGCTTCTTAAAGGAATTCTGGTTCTGTTTATCTTTTACATGCTGGCAACGATACTCAGCTTTGATGTAATTCTGTGGGTTTTTGCAAACGGTATCGGAGTATCGATTACCGCGTTGATTATAGTTTTCCAGCCGGAGCTGAGAAAAGCGCTTGAGCAGCTCGGAAAGAAGAATATAGTAAGTCCGTTCCTTGAATCGCAGGGAGAGGATAAGTTTTCGGATGAGACCATGGAGGAGCTTGTAAAGGCCACCTATGAGCTTGCGAGAAACCGTACGGGTGCGCTTATGGTTATAGAGCGTGAGGAAAAGCTTGATGAGTACGAGCAGACGGGAATTACACTTGATGCCAAGCTTACAAGCCAGCTGCTCATTAACATTTTTGAGCACAATACTCCGCTGCATGACGGCGCCGTAATTATAAACGGAAACAGGATAACCTCGGCTACCTGCTATCTGCCGCTGTCTGACAACATGAAGCTCAGTAAGGAGCTTGGAACACGTCACAGGGCAGCAGTCGGAATAAGCGAGGCAACAGACAGCTTTACCATCGTTGTTTCGGAGGAGACGGGCGGAGTTGCAATCGCTGAAAACGGAGAGCTTACAAGAAGAGTCGGCAGAGAGTTTCTTCATGAGCGTCTGATGGAGATTCAGAATAAGTCAAGTGATGAGAAACCGAAAAAGAGATTCTTCAGGAAGGAAAAGAAGCAGAATGAAAAATCGTCTGACACATAATATCGGATTAAAAATAATATCGATAATAGTTGCTGCATTACTTTGGCTGACGATAATGAACATAGATGACCCCACGATTACTACTACATTTTACAGTATACCTGTTCAGATAATAAATGAAGAGGTTGTTACCTCAAGAGGATACGAATACAGTATCGAATCGGGAGAGAAAATTGATGTCAGGGTAAAGGGAAAGCGTTCAATCGTTGACAACCTTACCGAAGCTGATTTTGCCGCACAGGCTGATTTTAACTCCTTCAATTCAATGTATATGGCAACCATTACGGTTGAGTGTGTTTCCGAGTACGCGGACCAGCTGGAGGTAAGCACAAGAACCGAGACAATGGCGGTTAAGCTTGAGGATCAGGATACCCAGCCGTTCAGTGTAAGAATTGTACAGCAGGGAACCGTGAAGGAAGGCTATTACGTATTTGACAGTACCGTAAGCTCAAGTCTTGTGCAGGTTACGGGCTCGCTTACACAGATTGCGGCGGTTAAGGAGGTTATTGCCGAGGTAAATATCGAGGACAAGATGGAAACCTTTACCGAAGAGGTGTCTCTGGTTGCGTATGATTCGGAAGGTAATGCAATTGACCCTAAGAAGATAACCTTCAGCCATGACAGCCTTGAGGTTACAATCGGCATATGTCCGACAAAAGAAGTAGGTATTTCGGTTGTAACGGAGGGAGAGCCTGCGGAGGGCTATTACGTTGACAAGGTTGAATTCGCACCGGATACTGTCCTTATTGCTGCTGAGCAGTCAAAGCTCAATCTTATACGAATGATTGAAATTCCGTGTGATATATCGGATGCAGCCGGGGATTTGGAATTCCAGATAAATCTTGAGGATTATCTGGCTGAGAAATACGAAGATACACTGACACTGGTCGATGAGGATATTACGGTAGGTGTTATTGTGTCGGTTAAGGAAATGGCGAACAAGCAGATAAACCTGAGCTCCACTGATGTTGAAGTAAGGAATCTGGCAGATAATCTTACCTATACCATATACTCAATGTGGAGCAGCACCGTTACGGTATCGGGAAGAGAAGAGGATATACGCGGCATAGTAGCATCGGATCTTGACTTTTATGTTGATATGAAGGGCTGCGGTGCCGGTACATATTCAAAGCAGCTGATGAGTGATTATCGGGGCGACATAACTATTGATATGGGTTCCGTGATGGTAAGACTGGCGGAGCAGAACTTTGCGGAATAATAGTGCGACAAAGGATTAGCGGATATAGGGGCAGCTGCAAGCTGAAGGGTGAGCGCTGCCCCTGAATTAATGCAAGAGAGGATTTATGAAAACATTTTTTAGCAATCTGAAAAAATACAGATTTCTTTTGTACGAGCTTGTGAAGAAGGATATTAAGCTTAAGTACAGAAGCTCGGTACTCGGAATATTCTGGACACTTCTGGAGCCGTTACTGACCACACTGGTATTAACGCTGGTATTCCAGAATATTCTCGGACGCGGTGATGAAAGCTTTGCGGTGTACATTATCTGCGGACGTCTTTTATACTCGTTCTTTTCTGCGGGAACAAAGACAGCATTAAAATCTGTCAGAAAAAACAGCGGAATGATTCGCAAGGTATATGTTCCGAAGTACATGTATCCCTTTGCATCCACGCTGTCAAGCTACTGTATTTTTCTTGTATCAATGATTGTTCTGGTCGGAATTGCGGCCTTTGAGGGTGTTGTGCCGACCTGGCACATTATAGAAGCTGCGGTGCCGCTGATAATTATACTTATACTGACTCTCGGAGCGGGACTTTTACTTGCAACCCTCAATGTGTTTTTCAGGGATCTTGAGTATTTATGGTCGGTAATGCTGATGCTCATTATGTATACAAGCGCCATCTTCTATAAAGCCGATTCTGTTTTGTCCCCGCAGAATGAATGGATATTTAAGATAAATCCGCTGTATTCACTTATTGAGAACTTCAGAAATGCAATTTTCGGAAGACCGATGGACATGTATCATTTCTGTTATTCTCTGGGCTTCAGTACGGTAATATTTATAATCGGAGCAATCGCTTTTTATCGGAAGCAGGATAAATTTATTTTGTATATCTGATTCGGCGCAGAAGGTAATCGGAGGAAATATGAGCGAGACAGACATTAATAAAATTGAAGCGGAGCCTGCAGCAGAGGTAAAGAAGCCTAAAAAAAAGAAAAAGGCTAAGAAAAAGCTGCCGCCGAAGGTTATTATAATAGATAAAGTCGGTATAAGGTTCAATATGACGGAGCAGAAGGTTGATAATCTGAAGGAGTATTTTATCAGACTTGTAAAGAGAGAGCTCCGGTTTAAGGAATTCTGGGCACTCAGGGACGTGAGCTTTAACGTACGTAAGGGTGACAGAATCGGTATTCTCGGACTGAACGGAGCCGGAAAGAGTACATTGCTGAAGATAATCGCGGGTGTATTGAAGCCTACGGAGGGCTCTGTAACCGTTAACGGGAACATAGTTCCGTTGCTGGAGCTTGGCGCGGGATTTGATAAGGATTATACGGGAGCTGAAAATATATATCTTTACGGCAGTATGCTTGGATATTCACGCTCCTTTATACGGGAAAAATATAATGAAATTGTAGAATTTTCAGAGCTTGGGAGTTTTATTGACGTACCGGTGAAGAATTATTCGTCGGGAATGAAGGCTCGTCTCGGATTCTCAATTGCAACGGTTGTTGAACCCGAGATTCTTATTCTTGATGAAGTGTTATCGGTTGGCGACGCGAAATTCAAAAAGAAGAGCGCTAAAAAGCTGAAAAGCATGATGAAAAAGGGAGTAACCGTTCTCTTTGTTTCACATTCAAGCGAGCAGGTACAGTCAATATGTAACCGCGCGGTTATTCTTGAAGAGGGGCATCTTGTAGCAGTGGGGAAGGCACCTAAAATATGTGCCATGTACGAAGAGATGATTAACAAATAATATCGGAACCGGGAGGCTGTATGAAAATCAGTATAATTATTCCCTTTTACCGGGGATTGCATTATCTTGAGGATTGTCTGGACAGTCTGAGCGCGCAGGGAATAAAGGATTTAGATACAATTATTATTGAGGACGGCTGTGACGAGGAGATAGGGGAGCTCTGTGCAGGGCATAATGAGCTTAACATAAGAAGAGTATCGGTTTTTGAAGAATGCGAAGGCAAAGCTGAAAAAGCGGGACAGCCGGCGGGTGTTGCGGCGGCAAGAAACGCCGGACTTAAGTATGCTTCCGGTGATTATGTGTTTTTTATAGACAGTGACGATTACCTTGAGGATAACTGCCTTAGGCAGCTGAAGGAGCTTGCGGTTAAGTCGCCTGACAGGGTGATTTCCTGCAGAATGGTGAAGACCTGGTATAAAAGAAGCGGCTATAAAGCGCAGAAGGAAGAGACTGCCGGGACAGCAGAGCCCGCCATGGGTACCGATAGTGTAACAGGTGTACTGATTCCTGCAGGTTTTTTGGTAAAAACAGGCGAGAAATTTGAAGAGAGCTTTAAATACTACTCGGACTTATCCTTTATATGCCGAATGATGAGTGAGGGCGGATTTGAGATATGCAATGAGGCCGTATACATTAAGCGCAGTCACAATGATGCCGTAAGACTTCCGTCCCTGTCACAGATTAAGGATGATAACAGACCGGAGGAGTTTGCGGCCGCGTATAAGCGGGCATATGCCTGTTCTGCGGGTCAGGTAAGAAGGTATCTTGAGGATTATCTTTGCAAATATTTTCTGGCAAAGCTGACAAAGGGAAAGAAGCCCGAAGGACTTGGCTGGAGCAGGGAACGGATTGCTGCAGGCGCAGAGCTACTCAGGGATGTCAGTGATGATATTATGGAGAGCTGCGGACGCAGGGAATGCCGGCTTCTGAAGCTTCTTCAGCGCGGAAAAACCGGGCGTGCGCTGCGGCTTGCGAGGCTTATTGTATTCCTTAAAAAGAAAAAGGGACTTATCGGGAGCAGAATGCAGTGGAAATGGGCTGTTTATAAGCGTATATTCAGACGCATGCCGCTTAAAAGGAACCTTGTTCTTTTTGAAAGCTTTCTGGGTAAAAGCTATGGTGACAACTGTCGCTATATATACGAATATATGATTAAGAATTATCCGGATTTCGATTATGTATGGATAATAGATAATAAACAGGCACGGATTCCGGGAAAGCATAAGGAGGCTAAGCCTCTGTCGCTCAGGTATTTTTACTATGTTGCGAGGGCGGCATACTGGATAAATAATATGCGTCAGCCGGCATGGTACGAAAAGCGGGAGGGGTGTTTTTTCCTGGAGACCTGGCACGGAACACCTCTTAAGCGTCTTGTGTTTGATATGGAGGATGTCCATTCTGCGAGCCCGGAGTATAAAATGACCTTTTATAAGCAGTCGAGAATCTGGGATTATCTGATTTCTGATAACCGGTTTTCGACAGATGTATTTGAGAGTGCTTTCCTGTTTCCGAGAGAAAGAATACTTGAGCTCGGTTATCCGAGAAACGATATTCTTTATGCTCCGGATGCGGCTGTGCGTGCGGCAGAAATAAAAAGGAGACTCGGAATTCCCGAAGGGAAGAAGGTTGTTCTTTATGCACCGACCTGGCGTGATGACGATTACTACGGACCGGGTCAGTATAAATTTGAGCTGCCGCTTGATTTAAAGCTTATGAAGCAGCTTAAAAAGGAATATGTTTTTGTTCTGAGAACACATTATTTCATTGCGGATAACCTTAATATTTCCGAGGCCGATAAAGAGTTTGTAATTGATGCAAGCCGGTATAATGATATTGGGGAGCTTTATCTTATTTCGGATATACTGATAACCGATTATTCATCAGTGTTCTTTGATTTTGCAAATCTGAGGCGTCCGATATTGTTTTATGTATACGATTTTGAAAAGTACAGGAGTGTACTGAGAGGCTTTTACATAGATATGGAAAAAGAACTTCCCGGACCGCTTCTGTATACAAGCGCTGAGGTACTGAAGGCTCTTTGTGACATTCATAAGGTTGAGGCTGAATACGCAGAGAAGTACAGGGAGTTCTGCGAGCGCTTCTGCAGTCTTGATGACGGTCATGCTGCCGAGCGTATTGTGAAAAGGATTTTTGAGAATGGGACTGAAAAGGATACTTAAAAAGATAATAGTTTTTTTCTACCGTATAGCGTCGACGGTTATTCCGGTACGCAAAAATACGATGGTATTCTGCAGCAATCTCGGAAAGAGCTATGCGGGAAATCCGCGCGCCATATATCAGTGCCTGCAAAAAAAGGAGAGCTTTAAAGAGAAGCGCTGTATATGGTTTTTTACGCAGGAGTATCTTGCAAAAAAGGATCGGGAGCTGCCGGTAGGCTGTAAGATTGTCAGATACGGACATCCTTTGTATTACTTTTATCTTGCTGCTGCAGGCTGTCTGATTTACGATTCGCGTCAGGAAAGCTACTTCAGAAAGAGAAAAAAGGCTGTATATCTGCAGACCTGGCACGGAACGCCGCTAAAAAAGCTTGCTCTTGATATGGATGAGTTTCATATGGCAGGAGAGGCTGATGCAGAGGCATATAGGGAAGCGTTTAAGGCAGAGAGCGGGAAATGGGATTATCTTATAGTCCAGAACGGCTTTTCGGCGGAGACCTTCAGAAGATGCTTTGCATATGGCGGTCGGATTATTGAGACCGGATATCCGAGAAATGATATTCTTGCGGATTACAAAAAGAATCCCTCCGTATACCGGGAAAGCCTGCTAAAGTTGCGGCAAAAGCTCGGGATAGACACCGGAAAAAGGATACTGCTTTACGCGCCGACCTGGCGTGATGACTGCTTCCTCGGAGACGGCTGGTATGCCTTTGATAAGGGACTTGATTTCGAGCTGATGGAGCGGGAGCTTGCGGATGAATATGTACTTCTCGTGAAGACACATTATCTTATAAAGACTGCCCCCGGTGATATTCCCGAGAACTGTATTAGGAGCGGCTTTGTAAAGCTGTGCGGAAATGAAATCGATATAGCAATGCTGTATATGCTTTCTGATATGCTCATAACGGACTACTCCTCCGTAATGTTTGATTATTCGCTGTTGGAGCAGCCGATGCTGTTTTTTGTTTATGATCTCGAACGCTACAGAGACAAATTAAGAGGCTTTTATTTTGACTTTGAACAGGAAGCCCCGGGACCTCTTATTGAGGATACACAAGCTCTGGCGGCTGCGGTAAGGGCGCAGGAATGCGGTGCACTGCATGAGCGGTACGAGAGTTTCAGGGAGAAATACAATTCATATGACAAAGGAAATGCTTCTGAACAGGTTTTAGGCTATTTAGAGCAGCACTGAAATAAATAAAAATTTGACGAATAAATATGTAGAAAAAACGAAGGGTATCCGCAATGAGCTTAGGCGGATACCCTTCGTTTTTTGGGAAACACCGGTAAGGATGTTTCCTCAGAAACAAATCGCCATTACAATCTTCCTCGCGACAAGTCGCTCGGAAATGAGGATTTAAAATAAATAAGGGTTAGTTATTTTAGGGTGTAGTTTCGCTGTCGGGAGCAGCGGGAGTAAGGGAAGGGTCTGCCATCAGGACAACATCAATTGTCATTTCGACGAATTCCCCGTTGGTAAGTCTCTGTACGGTAATCTGAACGGTTGTGCCCGTGCGCAGCGCGGTTATGCGCTCCTTCAGCTGGCTTGAGTTGATTACCTCGGTTCCGTTTACCGCAGTGATGATGTCTCCTGGCTGAATGCCGGCTGCCGCAGCAGAACCGCCTTCAACAAGGTCGGATACATATATACCGATGGGCCAGTTATAAAGCTCGGATATAGAGCTTGTAACATCTTCAATATAAACACCGAGATAGCCCTTTTCCTCTTCGGAAAGAATTTCACGGTTCGAAAGCTCGTCGAGAATCTGCTCCGCGCGTGATATCGGGATGGCGAAGCCCATTCCTTCAACCTCCTCTGAAGCATACTTAACAGAGTTGATACCGATTACCTCACCGTTGATATTTAAAAGTGCGCCACCGCTGTTTCCGGGATTGATTGCGGCATCTGTCTGAAGAAGAACCATGGTCGTATTATCAACGATTACGGTACGGTCCTTTGCACTTATATAGCCTACCGTGGTTGACTGGCCGTAGCCCATCGCGTCACCGATGGCAATTGCCATCTGACCTACCTTTACCTCGTCTGAGCTGCCGAGTGTGGCAACCTTAATATTGCTGAGGGTTTCGGCAGTCAAATCTGAGAGAGAAATCGATATAACCGCGAGGTCGGCTACGGAATCGGTTCCCTTAATCACTGCCGGAGCGGAAGAATCATCATTGAAGGTTACCGTGATTCCGGTTGAATCACTTACAACATGATTATTTGTTGCAATAAGAAGCTCGTCCGCGGTCTGCTTTAATATAATGCCCGTGCCGACGCCGGAGGTCTCGTAGTATCCGAACATGCTCTGTACGTTGAAGGTACAGCTGATTGATACTATTGAGGGCATGGTTGCTTCAACAATGGCTGAAACATCTGTGCTGTCGCTGTTAACATTATCAACGAGCGGAGTTGATGAAATAAGCTTCTCGGAATCCGTAACAGGGTCAAGGTTCAGTGAACTGTTATTAACCGAGATGTCCGGATGCTCGCGCTCGGCCTGTGTTAAGGGGCGTGCTCCGGGATTAATGGTATAATAAAGCTCGTTCATTCCGAGGAAAACTCCGAATGCAATGGCTCCGAACAGAATGGCGGCACCGGTAAAGCGGAGCGCCCGAAGAAAAGCATTGGGCTTCTTTTTCTTCTTTTCGGGCTGTATGGCCTGCGGATAGGGATAAATAAGGCGGGGGTCCCCATAGGGTCCTGAGTAGTACTGACCGTTTCCGTACTGCCCTGCGCCATAGGGAGCCGAACCGTACTGCATATTGTCATAGCGGTTGAAGCGGTACTGCTCCTGATTAGGAGTCTGTGCGGCCTGCGGATTATCGTATGCAAAATAGCCGGAAGGTCTTCCGCTGTAGGTACTGCCGTTCCAGTTTATAGAACCCGGCGTATTGCCGTAGGCACTGTAGGGGTCCGGTGTTTCGGTACTGCTTTGTGCAGGCTCGGACTCATGCACGGTCGTATCCTCAGCTGCAGAGGTGTTCACGGTCTCTGTATCGGGTGCTGTGTTGTTTATTTGTTCAGAAGTCTGATTATAATCGGTTTCGGTATTAAAATCTGAATTAGTCACGTTATAGTCCTCCGTTCCAAAGCGCATAATATATGATGATTTGTTAAAATTTAGTCTAATTTCTGAAGCGCTTCTGACCGAATTTTAACAAAATAATGTGATAATAATGTGAAAAATGAAAGAAGAAACTTTGAATTTTGTGGTTGTTATTATATAACAAATAATGTAGAATGACTTATCAGATATGATGATTTGAGAAAGAGTAGTATGATAAAAGATAATCAGAACAGTTTAAACAAATTGCATATTGTAATTGATGCCGTGCTTATTATTGCGGCATATTGTCTGACCTACCCCCTGAGGTTTTATCTGTTGCCTTACCTTAGTCCTTTTACTCTGGAGGACGGTGAGCATTTCCTCAGTTTTTCAAGATACATGGAGAATATCGTTCTCCTCGTACCGGGCTATCTGATACTGTACAACATGTGCGGTCTCTACAGACCAAAGCGCGGACACAGCAGATTATATGAGCTTCGGAATCTGGTAGAGGCGAATATCATGGGCATTTTCTATTTTGCCTTCCTTATATACATTGAAAAGGAATTTGATATTTCGCGTTGGTTCTACATTATATTTGCGTTTATGAATCTTCTGTTCGGTGCTGCGTTCAGACTTATGCTTGCCCAGCTGCTGGGTGCCGTACGAAAGCGCGGAAAGAATATCAAGCATGTTCTCATGGTCGGCTACAGCCGTGCTGCAGAGGGCTTCATCGACAGAATAACAGGCAATCCGAACTGGGGCTACAGTATATTCGGAATACTTGATGACCATATGGCTGTCGGCACAAGGTATAAAAAAGTAGAGGTTATCGGTGAAGTAATTGAGCTTCAGAACATAATCGAGAGCAATGATTTTGATGAAATTGTTATATCCCTCGGAATACAGGAATATGCAAAGCTTGAAGGTATAGTTAATATATGCGAAAAGTCCGGACTGCATACAAAGTTTGTTCCGGATTATAATAATATGGTTTCCACTGTTCCGTATATAGAAGATTTATATGGACTTCCTGTCATAAATATCCGTAATGTTCCGCTCAGCAATACAATTAATATGTTCTTTAAGCGGGCTATGGATTTGGTTATCGGCATACTTGCCCTGCTTATATTTTCAATTCCGATGCTTGTTGTTGCCATTCTTATTAAATGCACCTCAAGAGGACCGATTATTTATTCGCAGGTCAGGGTCGGAAAGCACGGAAGGGAATTTAATATGTATAAGTTCCGTTCAATGCATATACAGAATCCTAATCAGGAAAAAACAAAGTGGACCACAAAGGGAGACCCGCGTATTACCCCGGTAGGACGTTTTATAAGGAAGACAAGCCTTGATGAGCTTCCGCAGCTGTTTAATGTAATAAAGGGAAATATGAGCCTTGTAGGTCCGCGTCCCGAAAGACCTCAGTTTGTTGAGAAGTTCAGGGAAGAGATTCCCAGATATATGATTAAGCATCAGGTTCGCCCCGGAATGACCGGCTGGGCACAGATAAGCGGATATCGCGGAGACACCTCCATAAGAAGGCGAATAGACCATGACTTATACTACATTGAGAACTGGAGTATTTGGCTGGACATTAAGATTTTGTTTCTGACTCTGTTTAAAGGATTTATAAACCGGAATGCATATTGATTCCGTGTGAGGAAGGGAGAGAGGCCGGCACTGCCGGAGAAGTAGAAATAGAAAGGATAAAGACTTTAGCTTCCAAAGAGTTTTGGTATTGGTAATGAATGAAGATAACGACAACATAATAAAAAAAGATACAGAGAGTGAATACGAGGATATCTGTTACATGTGCAGACGTCCGGAGAGTATAGCCGGGAAGATGATTAAGATACCGGGTGAGATGACAATCTGTGTGGAATGCATGCAGAAAACCTTCAATATGATGAATTCAGGGGATTTGCCTCTGGGAGATATGGGCTTAAACGGAATGATGCCTCCGTTCAATATGGGCATGATTAAAGAGATTCCTCCGAGCCAGAGACTTAAGAAGAAGCCTGAAAAGGCTGAAAATAAGGAAAAAGAGCCTGAGCCGGTACTGGATTTCAAAAAGCTGCCGCCACCGCATAAGATTAAGGAGCAGCTTGATGAATTTGTCATCGGTCAGGATAAGGCAAAGAAGATAATTTCCGTTGCGGTATATAATCACTATAAGCGTGTGACCAGAAGTGTTGATGATGATATCGAGATTGATAAGTCAAATATGCTTATGATCGGACCCACTGGCTGCGGAAAGACCTATCTTGTGCAGACTCTGGCAAGAATCCTTAATGTGCCGCTTGCAATTACGGATGCAACCTCGCTTACGGAGGCGGGATACATCGGCGATGATGTTGAAAGCGTTCTTTCAAAGCTTCTTAAGGCGGCGGGAAATGATGTCGAAAAAGCTGAAACAGGTATTGTATTTATTGACGAAATTGATAAAATAGCTAAGAAGCGTAATACAAACAGCCGTGATGTCAGCGGTGAATCGGTACAGCAGGCGCTGCTCAAGATTCTTGAGGGCAGTGAGGTTGAGGTTCCCGTCGGAGCAACAAGCAAAAATGCCATGGTTCCGATGACCACGATTAACACAAAGAAGATTCTGTTCATTTGCGGCGGAGCCTTCCCCGAGCTTGACGAAATCGTAAAGACAAGGCTGAATAAGCAGTCATCAATGGGCTTTATTGCAGACCTTAAGGATAAATACGATAATGACCCTGACCTGCTTCAGAAGGTTACTGTTGATGATTTGAGGGAATTCGGTATGATTCCCGAGTTCTTAGGCAGACTTCCCGTAATATATGCGCTCAGAGGACTTGACAGGGATATGCTTATCAAGATAATGTATGAGCCGAAGAACGCAATACTTAAGCAGTATCAGAAGCTTCTGGCACTTGATGAAGTGGATTTGCGCTTTGACGATGATGCGCTGGAGTCCATTGCCGATAAAGCAATGGAGAAGAAGACGGGAGCAAGAGCGCTGCGTGCCATAATAGAGGAATTTATGCTCGATATTATGTATGAAATCCCTAAGGATGACTCAATCGGAAGAGTTTACATTACAAAGGATTACATTGAGGGCAAGGGCGGTCCGAGGATTGAAATGCGCGGACAGACAATGATAACGGGCTAAAAAATCAATATACAAGGAGACGGACATGATTGACTTAAAATTTTTACGTGAAAACCCTGAGATAGTTAAGCAGAACATCCGCAATAAGTTTCAGGATGCAAAGCTGCCGCTGGTTGACGAGGTAATTGAATACGACGCAAAGGCGAGAGCAGCCCAGCAGGAGGCAGATGCGCTTCGTGCCAAGAGAAATGCAATTTCAAAGCAGATTGGTGCTTTGATGGCAAAGGGTCAGAAGGAAGAGGCTGAGGAGACCAAGAAGCAGGTTGCTGAGTTTTCGGCACGTCTTGCCGAGCTTGAGGTACAGGAAAGCGAGCTTGCGGAAGAGGTTAAGAAGAGAATGATGCTCATTCCCAACATAATTGACCCCAGTGTTCCCATTGGTAAGGATGACAGCGAGAACGTTGAAATCGAGCGCTTTGGTGAGCCTGTAGTTCCTGAGTTTGATGTACCTTATCATACAGATATTATGGAGAAGCTTCACGGCATAGATCTTGACAGTGCAAGAAGAGTTGCCGGAAACGGTTTCTATTATCTTATGGGTGATATTGCAAGACTTCATTCTGCAGTTATCACATACGCACGTGATTTCATGATTGAGAGAGGCTTTACCTACTGCATTCCTCCTTTTATGATCAGAAGCGATGTCGTAACGGGAGTTATGAGCTTTGCTGAAATGGAAGCAATGATGTACAAGATTGAGGGCGAGGACCTTTACCTTATCGGTACGAGCGAGCACTCAATGATTGGTAAATATATTGATACAATTGTGCAGGAGGATACACTTCCTCATGCTCTTACAAGCTATTCGCCCTGCTTCCGTAAGGAAAAGGGTGCTCACGGACTCGAGGAGAGAGGTGTTTACAGAATCCATCAGTTTGAGAAGCAGGAGATGGTTGTTATCTGTAAGCCTGAGGAAAGTCCTATATGGTATGACAAGCTCTGGAAGAATACGGTTGACCTCTTCAGAAGCCTTGATATTCCGGTACGTACTCTTGAGTGCTGCTCGGGAGATCTTGCAGACCTTAAGGTTAAGTCACTTGATGTTGAAGCATGGTCACCCCGTCAGAAAAAGTACTTTGAGGTCGGAAGCTGTTCAAACCTCGGTGATGCTCAGGCACGTCGTCTTAAGATAAGAGTTGTGGGCGAAGGCGGAAAGTATTTCGCACATACCTTAAATAATACGGTAGTTGCACCTCCCCGTATGCTGATTGCATTCCTTGAGAATAATCTCAATGCTGACGGTTCGGTTAATATTCCGAAGGCACTTCAGCCTTATATGGGCGGCAAGACCGTAATTACTCCGTAATATAAAACTCCCTTCGAAACGGTAATTTGAGCCGTTAATCGAAGGGAGTTTTTTGTTGGTCTGATTATAAGCATTTTTTCAAGATCAGCTCTGCTATACGTGCAGAGGCATTGCCGTCCTCAAATATACCGAGCCTTTCAAACATTTCCTTTTGTCGGGGAATATAGTCGTCGGACCGGTAGTCCAGTATTTGACTGCAGAGAGCGGTCTCGTCTGCGGCAAAAGGATAGGGAAGACTGTCATAATCAAAATAAAAGCCGCGGTCCTTTCCGTACAGCGCTGAGTCCGGCGCATAAAGAAATACCGGCTTTTTTGCGTAGGCAAATTCAAAAAGTGTATTTGAATAGTCCGTTATCAGAACATCTGCCGCAGCGAGAAGCTCGTATATATCGCCGAAGCTGTTTGCATTAAGAACTCTGTCGCTGTATTCGGTCCTTGAACAGGCTTTTGCAAGCGGATGGAGTCTGACCGCAATACAAAAATCCTTTTCAAAGCGTGTGCTCAGGGCTTTAATAACGGCATCGTAGTCAAAAACTCCGTCCGCCTGAACGGGACTGCTTTTATCACGGTAAGTCGGGGCGTAAAGAGCAAGGCCGGTGTCTTTTCCGATACCGAGCCGTTTTCGTATACGGTCGCGTCCTGCGGCATCCGGCTTTAGCAGAATGTCCATGCGTGCGGTTCCTGTCTTGGCTATTTTTCCACTGTATTTAAAAGCGCGTCTGTAAAGCTCATTACAGAAGGCGCTGTTAGACAGATATAAATCCGTCATGCGCGAATCTCTGTCTGCATTCTTCAAATAATCTTCAGTAAGTGCAGCGGCACAGTCATGCTCGATTTTCTTGAGAGGAAGGCTTCCGTGCCAGGTCTGAATGTAGAACTGTCCGCGGCGTTTCACAATATACGGCTCCTTGCGGTTACAGTCCACCCATACTCGCGCGGTGGCAAGTGTAAACACGGCTGCGGGAAGATTGTTTTGAAGAAGTCTGATTCCGCGGGGCACGCCCGTGCTTGTCTTTTTATCGGTTATATACCGGATGTCAAGCTTCCTGCCTGTCTTTTGCAGTGCTTCGGCTATCCACTTCGGATTATCGCCGTAGCCCCAGACATTACAGAAGGCAATTCTGTTTTTCTTTATCGGGAACAGGGAAAAAAGAGCAAATTCCGCTCTGATAAAGCAGTGCCGCAGTATTTTATAAATATCCTTCACCGATCCGGGAAGTAATTTTTTAATTAATTCTCGCATTCTAATCCCCATTTCTGAGCGACTTATCGCGAGGAATATAGCAATGGCTATTTGTTTTCGCTCAGGAACAAATAGCCGTGTGAAAAATC
>JAZNKQ010000100.1:0-36466 GCA_045578645.1 Lachnospiraceae bacterium | reverse complement strand
CTCTGGTTTTTGTTCTGTGCTTTAGTTTTTTTGAATTGTTTTTTATCGACCTAAATAAAGAGAAAATCTTATGTAAAGGCTTTTCTGTGCCGTTTATTACATTCGGATCCGTATTTGCCTTTATGGTATGCGCATTTTCGGCGGTGGAGGAGCTGTATGCAATAATAATTCTGATTGCTGCAGTATTTTCAGCAATTATCAGAGTCGAATTAAGCATGATAGTTATTTCGGGATGTGTTTTATATTTTGTGCTTTTTTCACCTCAATATCTGAACGAGCTTTCGATATACATTGTTATGGCACTTTTTCTCGGAGTTCTTTCAAAGTCCGTTTCGGAAAAAGTATCATTTCTTTATTCGTTGCTAACCGATACTGCGGTTTACATAATTATGCTTATTATATGTAACGGTTTTTCCGTAAACGGTGTTATAAATCAGGACAGCATATTATTATATGCGGTTACACTGGCTGTTGTTGTTACGGTGTTTATGATAAAAAGAAAAACAGAAAGCAGTGTCGTGGCTTCTGTTGCAGCTGAAGCTGCAGCCGCCGTTGAGGAGGCTTCAAAGGATATTAGGGAAGAGGAAAACGAAGCAAATACAAATGATGAAATTAATGAGCTTAGCAACAGGCTTGATGCGCTTAAGGAAGAAAATGATAAGATAAAAGAACAGTATAAAAGCTTATCGTCAGCAGTTGCTTATACGATAGAGGCAATATCTTCTTTTGAAGCTGAATTCCTTGTGAGAATTAAAAGAGAAGCGCCAAAGCTGTTTAAGCATTGTACCGATGTTGCAGAGCTGTCTTCCGAGGCTGCTGACTTAATAGGCTGTGACAGCGAGTTTGCGTATGCAATTGCGCTGTATCACGAGGCAGGAAGAATTGCCGGGGATAATTATGCAGACGTTTTGAAAAGAGATTACAAAATACCGCGCTATATTGTAAATTCTGTTCAGCAGATTAAAAATAAAAATAATACAAAGCCTGTTTCAAGAGAAGCGGGAATCGTTATGCTGTCGGATGATATATATACAACAATAATGTACCTTAAATCCAAAAGCAAAGAAGAAATATCGTTGGACAGGATTATTACCAATACATTTAAGGTTAGAAAGGATCAGAATTTACTTAAGCTTGCCGGATTTACAAATGAAGAGGTACAGCTTTTAAGACTTTTTTTCAATGATAAGGGAGAGTTTTATGACACTGCTGGCTGAGTATGAAACAGAAACAGAATTAGGCTTGGATTATGAAAAGATTGCAGAAAATATAATTAATCTGACTCTTGATTTCCTTGAGTGTCCGTATGAGACGGAAATTAATCTTACAATAACGGATAATAACGAAATTGCTTTGATTAATAAAGAATTCCGCGGTATTGATGCGCCTACGGACGTTTTGTCCTTCCCGCTTGTTGATTATAATGAGCCCTGCTGCTTTGACGGTATAGAAGATAATGCAGAGGATTATTTTAATCTTGATACAGGTGAGCTGATGCTTGGAGATATTGTGATTTCGGCGGATAAAGTAATATCCCAGGCAGAAGAATACGGGCACACCGTTATGAGAGAATACTGCTTCCTGATTGTACATAGTATGCTTCATTTATTCGGTTATGATCATATTGATGATGAAGACAGAATTGTGATGGAAGAGCTGCAGAACAAAATACTTAATATGGCAGGAATTACCAGATGAAGAAAAAGCATTTATTTATGGCGGCGGGTGCAATACTGGCTGCAATAATCATAATAGTCGTGATTATTTTGTGCACAGGGTGTAAAGCTTCAAAGAACTCTGAAAATGAAAATACAGCCTCAACAGAAAGCATAAAGCCTACGCCGACAAAGCTACCGACACCTACACCAGCTCCGACAGCGGCGCCTACGGCAGTGCCTACAAAAGAGCCTACAAAAGAGCCGGAGCCTACCCCTGATTTACATCCGGGACAGAAGCAGAGCCTTCTTACGGGAGAGTGGATAGACGAGAAAGAGGCAAATAAACGCCCGTTCGCAATTATGCTTAATAATCTTAAGATTGCAGCACCGCAAAGCGGTATTGGAGATGCTGCAATTCTTTATGAGGCACTTGTTGAAGCCGGAATAACGCGTTTCATGGGTATTTTTGAGGGGATGAATGCAGAAAGTGTCTGTGCTGAAAGAATCGGCTCCGTAAGAAGCGCGAGACATTATTTCTGCAGCTTCGCAGATGAATATGATGCAATTTTTATTCATTACGGACAGACAAGCTATGCAAAAAAGAAGATAAAAGCGTTAAAGCTTGATGATATTGAAGGCACCTACGCAATAGGAGAAAAGGTGTTTTACAGAGATAAAACAATAAAAGCACCGCACAATGCCTTTGCAAGCTATGAAGGAATAATTAAGGGAATAAATGAGCTCGGAATAAGAACTGAATATGAAGAAAACTATGAGGGTCATTTCCTTTTTAATGATAACATAGAAATACCTTCATCTGATGTTGCGGCAGTTAAGGTCAGTTTACCGTATTCATCATATATTTCGCCGTATTTCTTATATGATGAAGAAACCGGACTTTATATGCGCTATCAGTTTGATGAGCCGCATACAGATTACAATACCGGCTTGCAGCTTGGGTTCAATAATCTGATAATACAGTTTGTGGAAGAGTGGAATATTGACGAAAACGGATATCAGACTATGAACATTGAAGATGCGGAAGGCACCGGCTATTATCTTGCCGGCGGTAAGGCGGTGCTGATTACCTGGAAGAAGAATGAGGCAGAAAGATATATGCGTTATTTTGATTCTGACGGTAATGAACTCAAAATTAATAAGGGAAAAACATTTATATCTGTATTTCCCAACTATCGAAAGGAAAAGGTTACCTTCGAGTAGGTAGCATAATTTTAGGACATGTCAAAGGGCAACAAAACCAATAATTATTTAGTGCAGGGAAGTGTCCTCGCGATTGCAGGATTAATAACAAGATTAATAGGTCTTTTTTACCGCATTCCGCTTACGAGAATTGTCGGTGCGGAGGGTATGGGGTATTATAATACTGCATATGAAATCTATAATCTTGCGCTTCTGCTTTCCACCTACAGTATACCTGTAGCATTGTCGAAGCTTATATCTGCAAGCGATTCAAAAAAAGAATATAAGAATTCAAACAGAATATTCCGTGTTGCAGCTTTGATTTCGGCAGGGACAGGCTTGCTCTTTTCAGTGCTGATATTTATATTTTCAAATAATCTTGCAGAAATGGTTAAGTGGCCAAGTGCGGCAGTGCCTTTGCGTGTGTTGGCACCTACGATATTAATATTCTCTCTGATGGGAGTAATAAGAGGTCTTTTTCAGGGAAAAAAGACAATGGTGGTTACTGCTTTTTCTCAGGTAATAGAGCAGATATTTAATGCCCTCGGAAGTATAATTGCTGCGCTGCTTTTGGTAAATGCATATAAGGATACTGCGGATGCTGCGGCATATGGTGCTGCCGGCGGCACAGCAGGTACACTTATCGGTGCAGTATTCGGTCTGGCATTTCTTTTTCTTGTATACTTTGCAAACAAAGAATACTTCAGGAAAAAAGAAAAGAAAGATACAAGCGGAAATCTTGAGAGCAACGGAGTTATTGCAAAAGCCGTTGTAATGACTATGCTTCCTATAATACTGAGTCAGACCATATACCAGATAAGCGGTATTACGGATAATATTATTTTCAGTAATATAATGTCCGGCAAGGGATATGATGAAAGCAGTAAGGCGATTTTGTGGGAGGCGTATTCCAATAAATATAAATGGCTGTATAATGTTCCGGTGGCGGTTTCATCAGCCTTTGGCGTTTCAATTGTACCTATGCTTTCTGCAAACTTTTCAGAGGGAAATATTGACGCAATAAGAGAGAAGGTTGCTTCCTCAATTAAGCTGAATATGATTATTGCAATACCCTCTGCAGTCGGTCTATGCTTCCTTGCAAGACCTATTCTGCTTTTGCTTTTCAATAATCCTGAAGATACATTAAGTCCCAGGCTTATGATGCTTGGCGGAATAGCTGTTGTTTTCTTTGCACTTTCCACCTTTACAAACGGTGTGCTGCAGGGAATTAACAGGATGAGAACACCGGTTATACATGCTGCGATTTCACTGGCTGTGCATATTGTGCTGATATATTTACTTGTTGAGGTCTTTGATCTTAGTGTTTATGGAATGGTGATAGGAAATGTATCATATGCACTGCTGGTATGTATATTAAACTGGAATGTAATATCTGCGGCACTCGAATATAAGCAGGAAATAAAGACAACTTTTTTGATTCCGCTGGTATCGGCACTTATAATGGGAGCAGCGGGGCTTGGAATTTACAAGCTGATTTATCTGCTGGTTCCGTCAAATACCGTTGCCGTAATACCGGCACTGATTATTGCGGTTGTATTGTATTTTGCACTGATGATATTGTTTAAAGGTATTTCAAAGGATGAAATCATTGCTTTACCTAAGGGTGCCGCAATATTGAGAATTGCCGAAAAAATGAAGCTCATTTAGTATAATAAAGAATAATAATGTCAACACTTTTCATAAAACGAGACAGAGGTATTTATGAAAAAGCTGGCATATTATTTTGTTGTGGTTTTTTTCTTTGCGATAGTTTTTATATCGGGATACTATATAAGCTATCTGAGATTAATAAATGAAAGCAGTAAGGACGGTGAAGCAGGTAAAACGACAGAGCTTGCCGTTAATGAAGATAATACGGATAATCAGCATATTGACGCGGGTGAGCCGGATGAAACAGCTTTTGTATCCGCTGTTGACAGGGTAATTATTAAGCCGTCAACTAAATTTATACTTGAAACGGTTGATAAGCAGAAGGAGACTGTTTTAAGACAGGAGTCATTTCCGACTTCCGATTTTGTGGGCTTAAACAGACAGCAGGTTATCGATTATCTATCACTGTATATGGAAAATTTTCCTTTCATCGAATATGAAAAAGGACTTTGCGGATACGAGCTTGTATCCTTTTCGTCACAGGAGTTTGTAATCAGAAAAACGTATGATGAATCAAAAAATCCGTATAAGTTTTTCCTGACTCTGGAGGATAATTATGTAATTATCTATTACAGTGATTTAAAAACGATTTATGATTATACATCAATTAACGGAAATTCAATAAGCTATGAGGAGAAGCTGAGACTGCTTAAGGGATATTATGTTAAGGACAGTGAAGAGCTTTTTTCAATATTGGAGGGATATACAAGCTGATGAAAAATGCTGAAAAACATAGAATAATTATTGTTGGCTGCGGTGCTGCCGGTATTATGGCCGGAATTGCCGCAGCTGATTACAGTAATGATATTTTAGTCCTTGAATCAAATGAATCCGGCGGAAAAAAGCTTGCTGCAACAGGCAACGGGAAATGTAATTACGCAAACAGAAATAATGACAGGATTATGTATCGCGGAGAAAATCCGGATATTGTTTATGAAATTTCTGAAAGGCTGAAATGCGACGACATAATAGATTTTTTCAGAAGCATCGGAATTCCGACAAAGGAGAAAAAAGGGTATTGCTATCCGTACAGCGGACAGGCTTCAACCGTTAAGGAGGCTTTGCTGTTAAGACTCAGGGAAAAGGGTGTTAATACATTGTTTTCTTCAGCAGTAAAAAGAATAGAAAAGCAAGAGGATACTTTTTACATAGAAACAGCAGATAAAAGATTATTTGAATGTGAAAAGCTTATACTTGCAACAGGCGGCTGCGCGGCAAAATGCTTCGGCTCGGACGGTTCGGGACTAAATATTGCTGAAGAGCTCGGACACCGCATAATTAAGCCTCTGCCGGCCCTTGTACAATTAAAGACCTCTGAAAAGCATCTTAATACACTCGCAGGAGTCAGAACGGAGGCAATTGTAAGAATTATTTGTCAGAGCGGGATTTACAGTGAAGAAGGAGAAATAATTTTTGCAAAATACGGAATTTCAGGAATTCCCGTGATGAATCTGAGCCGCTATGCGGTAAAAGAAGTTGACGGGGGACATGAAGTAAAAATTGAGCTTGATTTCTTTCCTGATATAAATGAATATGAACTTAAAAATATACTGAGTAAATGTTTATTGAGAAACATGCTTACGGTTGAAGAAGCATTGACCGGGCTGCAGAATAAAAAGCTGATTTATGTTATGCTTTTGAAAGCCGGAATAAAACCTGATGACAGAGCCGATATCAGAATGAGCGGGAAGCTTATAAAGCAAATGAAGCATTTTGAAATGAAGATTACAGGTGATAACGGCTTTGATAATGCACAGGTTACCCAGGGAGGAATTTCTCTGTGTGACATTAATACTGAAACAATGGAATCAAAAAAATGCAGAGGATTATATTTTGCGGGTGAAATACTTGATGCCGACGGAGCCTGCGGAGGATATAATCTGCAATGGGCATGGTGTACCGGAGCTATAGCCGGAACCTGTGCGGGCGGAGGATATTTTGATAAAGATCAATTCATTAAAATTCAAAACGAAGCATTCGGCTGATGAAGTAAAAGCTGCCATATGTAAGAAGCTTAAAATCAAAAGTGATATGCTTATCAGCTACAGGCCGCTTAAGATATCTCTTGATGCAAGAAGAAAAAATGATATCAAATATATATATTCCGTTGAGGCCGAAATCAGGAATGAAGCGGCAGTATTAAAGAAGCTGCATGATAAGGATATTTCGGTTTCAAGGGAAGTGATATATGAATATGTGCATCCGAAGACGCTAAAAAGTGATGTAAGACCGGTAATCATCGGTGCAGGGCCGGCAGGACTCTTTTGTGCATATAAGCTTGCTGAAGCCGGGCTGAG
The DNA here is from genome assembly GCA_045578645.1 of Lachnospiraceae bacterium. Lineage (GTDB taxonomy): Bacteria > Bacillota > Clostridia > Lachnospirales > Lachnospiraceae > RUG11977. The sequence continues at coordinate 29,640 of JAZNKQ010000100.1, read as the reverse complement.
ACCGATTATATATGAGAGAGGAAAAAGTGTAGAAAGCCGGCTTGAAGATGTTAATAAGTTCTGGGAAACCGGAAGGCTTGATACCGAATCGAATGTACAGTTCGGTGAGGGTGGAGCAGGTACATTTTCTGACGGAAAGCTTAATACAATGGTCCATGATTCATACGGAAGAATAAAGGAAGTATTCAGGATTTTTGTAGAGCATGGGGCAGATGAAAGTATTACGTATATAAACAAGCCGCATATAGGGACTGATGAGCTTCGGGAAATAATTATCGGTATACGAAAGTATATTATAAGCTGCGGCGGTGAGATTCACTACAATTCACTGCTTAATGAGATTGTTATAAAAAACGGGGCAATACAGGGAATAAAGGTTAATGATGAATTTATAGATTGTAAAATGCTTGTGCTGGCAATCGGGCACAGTGCAAGAGATACCTTTGAGATGTTGAATAAAAAAGGTATTGCTATGGAAAGAAAAGCCTTTGCAATCGGAGTCAGGGTACAGCATCCACAAAAGCTTATTGGAATGTCCCAATACGGTGATGAATATAAAAATCTGCCTGCTGCCGATTATAAGCTAACCTACAATTCCCCAAAGACAGGACGCGGAGTATACTCATTCTGTATGTGTCCCGGCGGATTTGTGGTTAATGCATCCTCTGAGAACGGCATGCTTGCAGTAAACGGTATGAGTAATAATGCGAGAGATGAGGAATCTGCAAACAGTGCTATTGTAGTTACTGTAAAGCCTGAGGATTTTGATAAGGGTTCGGTGCTTGACGGCGTATATTTCCAGCGCGAGCTTGAACGTAAAGCATATGAAGAGGGAAAGGGTCTTATTCCGGTGCAGTACTACGGTGATTTTGTTAAAAACAGAATCAGCACGGAATTTAATGAAAACATACCGAATACTAAGGGCAAGACAAGCTTCGGAAATTTAAAAAAGATACTTCCGTGCTTTATATCCGAAGCAATAGAAGAGGCATTTCCTCATTTTGAAAAATCAATAAACGGTTTTTCTGATGACAATGCATTATTGCTTGGTCTTGAAAGCAGAACCTCTTCGCCGGTAAGACTAAACAGGAATGATGATTTTGAAAGTATCGGGACGAAAGGATTGTATCCCTGCGGTGAGGGTGCCGGATATGCCGGAGGAATAACAAGCTCTGCGGTTGACGGTTTAAAGGTGTTTGAAGCAATATACCATAAATTAGAAACCGAAGAAATATTGAATTAATGAGCATTTCTAAAAATTATAATCGGGAAGGAATAATAATGAACGAGGAAAGAATTAAACGTATCAATGAGCTTTATCGTAAATCTCAGGCAGAAGGTCTGACCGAAGAGGAAAAGCAGGAGCAGTTAACTCTCAGGGCAGAATATATTGCCGCTATTCGTGCAGATATGAGAAGTACACTAAATAATGTATCGCTTCTTAATCCTGACGGTACGATAACCGAGCTAGGTAAAAAGAACAAGCAGTAAATTTTTGTTTGATTTCGGAGGATAGTGTGAAAAATAGAAAAGAAATAATTTATGAGTGTATCAGAAATACGGATATATGCGGTGATGCACCAAAGAATGAGCCGGAGCGCCAGTATTATTATATTGCCAAATGCGCAAAATGGCTTAAAAATGAAGAAAAACGTCTGGGCAGAAAGCTTACATATTATACAAAGACCTTCGGCTGCCAGATGAATTTTAAGGATTCCGAGAAATTAAACGGAGTTTTGGAAGCAATCGGATATAGTGAAAGTGAAAATGAGAATGCGGATTTGGTAATATATAATACCTGTACCGTAAGGGAAAATGCGAATTCACGTGTTTATGGAAGGATAGGCTATCTCGGAAAGCTGAAAAAAAAGAATCCCGAAATGAGAATTGCAATGTGCGGATGCATGATGCAGGAAGCACATGTAGTTGAAAGGCTTAAAAAAAGCTACAGATTTGTGGACATTATCTTCGGCACCCATAATATATATATGCTCGCGGAGCTTTTGTATCGGGATATAGAGAACAGCCTTGCAGCTGAGAAAAACATAATGACAATCGACATATGGGAAGGTACCGATAAGATTGTTGAGGAGCTTCCGAGTGAGCTAAAATACAGCTTTAAGGCCGGAGTTAATATAATGTTCGGTTGTAATAATTTCTGCAGCTATTGTATTGTTCCGTATGTGCGCGGAAGAGAAAGAAGCAGAAAGCCGGAAGACATTATCGATGAGATAAAGGAGCTGGTTGAAAGAGGCGTTGTTGAAATAATGCTTCTCGGACAGAATGTCAATTCATACGGAAAGGGTCTTGAGGAGGAAATAACATTTGCACAGCTTCTTTTGCGCATTGAGCAAATAGAAGGGCTTAAGCGCATCAGATTTATGACCTCGCATCCGAAGGATTTATCCGATGAGCTTATAGAGGTAATGGCAGCTTCTAAAAAAATCTGCCGTCACCTTCATTTACCCGTACAGTCAGGAAGCACGGCAATACTTAAGAAAATGAACAGAAAGTATTCTAAGGAAGATTATCTTAAGCTTGTTAATAAAATCCGTGAGAAAATTCCGGATATAGCACTAACGACTGATATTATTGTAGGTTTTCCGGGAGAGAGCGAAGAGGACTTTTGTGAAACGCTCGATTTGTGCAATACCATAAAATATGACAGTGCATATACCTTTTTATATTCAAAGCGTTCGGGGACACCGGCGGCACAGATGCCCGATCAGGTACCTGAGGATGTTGCAAAGGAACGCTTCAACAGACTTCTTGAGGTAATAAATGAGGGCTCTGAATTCAGGGCAAATATTAATACAGGAAAGACCGTTGAAGTACTTGTTGAGGAAAAGGAAGAAAACAGCGATTTTCTGACCGGAAGAATGGATAACAATATGCTTGTTCATTTTAAAGGAGATGAAACATTGATAGGCAGGCTTGTTAATGTAAGTCTTGATGAGTGTAAGGGATTCTATTATTTTGGAAGAATTTCCGATATACGGCAAAATTAGAAAGAATATTTGTTGATTTTTCTAAAATTGATTGCGATATTTATACAATAATGTTATAATCTTCATGCTGATACGGTGTCAGCAAATAAACTTTGTCATGAAAATGACTGAAGGAGGATTATGAAAAAGGCACTTAAAAGGTTAATGGTTTTAGTACTGGTATTTGCGCTTACTTTTTCTGTAAAGATCAGCACACCTGTTGCTGCTGCAGATGAAGTGCAGATTACCATCCTTGAAACAAGCGATTTGCACGGTCGTCTTATGAACTATGACTATGCAACAGACTCTGAAACTGCTACGGGACTTGTTACAGTTGCCTCTGTAATTGAAGAGCAGCGTGCTATTGATCCTGAGCTTTTACTTGTGGATTGTGGTGATACAACACAGGGTAATATGGTTTCTGAGTTCAGATTTGATGAGATTCATCCTGTTGTTGAAGCTTTAAACTTCCTTGATTACGATGTATGGCAGCTCGGTAATCACGAATTTAATTATGAATTCGAGAATTTAGAGAAGAATGTTGCATTGTTCGATGGAGAAGTTTTATCAGCAAATGTTTATCAGGCTGACGGTACACGTTATTTTAATCCTTATACAATAATGGATGTTAAGGGTGTTAAGGTTGCTATTTTTGGTATTATTGCACCCCATGTACCGCGTTGGGAATCAGATCCCGCTCATTATAACAATATGACATTTACAAGCCCCATGGAAGAAACCGAGAAGATTCTCGAAGAGCTTGAAGAGCTTGATGTTGATGTTACAATCGGACTTGTTCACTACGGTGAAGACGGTGAGCACGGAACTGAAGGTATGTACGAGGTTGCTAAGGAATATGCTGACCGTGTAGATGCTTTCCTTATCGGACATGAGCATTCAGTATTATGCAAGTACCTTGTTGACGGTGAATGGACTGATGAGTATTCAGAAGATGCCGAAACAGTACTTGTTGAGCCCGGAACAAACGGAACAAACATTTCTAAGGTTGTTCTTACCCTTGAGGCTGACGGCGATGACTATAAGGTAACAAATACTAAGGCTGAATTAATTGCAACCGACAGCTATGAGACCGATGCTGAGCTTGCTGAAGTTTTAGAGTATGTACATACTGAGTCAATCGCTATGGCTAATACCGTTGTCGGTAAGGTTTCAGAGAATTTCTATGATGAAATTTACTGGTTACCCGGTATTCCTTACGGCGCAATTGAAGACGGTCCCGTAGTTGACCTTATTAACAAGGTTCAGTTATTAAATTCAGGTGCAGATGTTTCTCTTGCAGCATTATTTGATGCAAGTGCTAACCTTACAGCCGGTGACTTTATGCTTAAGGACGGCGTTAAGGTTTACAAGTATGACAATACCCTTATGGGTGTTAAGGTTACCGGTGCCCAGCTTAAGGAAATTATGGAGATGCAGGCAGGTTCATTCTTTAACCAGTATAAGGAAGGCGACGTAACAATTTCCTTCAATCCCAATATCCGTCTTTATGCTTACGATATGTTTGCAGGAGTTGATTATAAGATTGATATTTCAAAGCCTGTAGGCGAGAGAATTGTTGATGTTATTTATAAAGGCGAGCCTCTTGAGGATGATGAAGAGCTTGTTCTTGCACTTAATAATTACCGTTACAGCGGTCTTGTAAGTGCCGGCTTACTCTTTGAAGAAGATGTTGTATACGATTCATTTGCAACAGCAGATATTCCTGCAGTAAGAGATATGATTGCCGATTATATAAAGAAATCCGGCGGAGCAACACCTGAGTGTGATAATAACTGGGAAATCATTGGTGCAGACCTTGACGATCCTCAGGCAGAGCTTATTTATGAGATGATCAGAAACGGTGAGATTACCATCCCTACATCAACAGACGGCAGAACAAGCAATGTTGAGTCGGTTAATGCGATTGCGTTAAGAGAAGCCGGCATTCTTCCCGCACTTGAGCCCGAACTGGTTGTATATAAGGTTAAGGCAGGAGATACCCTCGGTAAGATCTCAAAGCTTACAGGTTGTCCTGTTGATGAGCTTGTTGAGATTAATAAGATTAAGAATAAGAATATGATCTATGTTGGTCAGGAAATTCTTGTTCATGCTACAGAGCTCTACGTTGCATATACCGAAGGAAAGACATATCAGGTTAAGAGCGGTGACTGCTTAAGTGCCATTGCTAAGGCATTCGGAACTACAGTTGAAGCTTTAGCATTACTTAATGATATTGAAGATGTTAATAAGATATATGCAGGTCAGGTTATTTACGTTAAATAATGTAATATAACTGAATAGGTTTTCTGGTACTCCGGCAAACTATTTGCCGGAGTATCGTAATTATAGGATTTTTACCCGGAATGGAGATTTATTTATGAGGATGTATGACTTAATCAGCAAAAAGAAATACGGAGAGAAGCTGAGTAAAGAAGAAATTGAATTTATTATTAAAGGGTTTACTGACGGAAGCATACCGGATTATCAGATGTCTGCCTTATTGATGGCAATTTGCCTTAAGGGTATGGATAATGAGGAAACCATAAACCTTACACTGGCTATGGCCAAGAGCGGCGAGATGCTCGATTTATCAAGAATAAACGGTGTTAAAGTTGATAAACACAGCACAGGCGGTGTTGGAGATAAAACCTCCCTTGTAATCGGACCGATGGTTGCTGCGCTGGGTGTTCCCGTAGCTAAAATGTCAGGAAGGGGACTTGGTCATACAGGCGGAACGATAGATAAACTTGAAAGCTTTCCGGGCTTCAGTGTTTCGATTTCAACAGATAAATTCTTTGAAAACGTTAATAATATAAAGCTTGCCATTGTCGGTCAGACAGCAAACCTTGCTCCTGCTGATAAAAAAATATATGCACTGAGAGATGTTACTGCCACAATTGATAATATATCGCTTATTTCAAGCAGTATCATGAGTAAAAAGCTGGCATCGGGTTCTGATGTAATTGTACTGGATGTTAAGACCGGAAGCGGTGCTTTTATGAAAACTCTTGATGCTTCAAAGGAGCTTGCGAAAGCAATGGTTAATATAGGTAACGGTGCGGGAAGAAAAACCTTTGGTGTTGTAACCGATATGAACCAGCCGCTTGGACGTGCAGTAGGAAATTCACTTGAAGTAATAGAGGCAATAAACACACTTAAGGGTGAGGGACCTGAGGATCTGCTTGAGGTTGCAGTCACATTGGCATCCTGCATGCTTTACGGTGCCGGAATTGAGGAGAGTCTTGAAGCTGCCAGAGAAAAGCTTCTCGGTACGATAATGGATGGAAGCGCACTTGATAAGATGGCTGAATTTATTGAAGCGCAGGGCGGCGATTCTTCATATGTATACGATACCTCAAAATTTGAAAAGGCAGCAATTATAGAGCCTGTATTAAGTGAAACGGAAGGCTATGTTAATTTAATTCATACAGATGAAATAGGAATGACATCACTTGTACTTGGCGGCGGTCGCGAAACAAAGGAAAGTGAAATCGATCTTTCGGTCGGCATGATTATAGAAAAGAAAATCGGCGATTATGTAAAGAAGGGCGAACCTCTTGCAACGCTTTTTGCAAACAGCAGAGAGAAATTCGAGGCTGCAAAGAGTCGTTTCCTTGGTGCATATACAATTGGTGAAAAACCTGATATAATACCTAAGCACGTATATGAGATAATATCATAAAGTTACAATCATATAAGAATTGTCTAATGTTTCGTGTTTATTGAAATTATTTTAGAAAACTTAAAAAATTTTAGCAAAAAATCTTGATTATTTTGTGCCGCTGTAGTATTATAAAAAATGCTTAAAAGATTTGCTTTTATTCGTTCTTTTTTGTACAAGTGACACAATGCGGTCAAGAAATCGATTACAAAGGAGAATGTCTAATGGCCACTATAAAACCCTTTTCCTGTTTCAGACCGGATAATAATGTTGTTCATGAAGTTGCAGCATTACCATATGATGTTTATGACCGTAAGGAAGCTAAGGAGGTTGTAAGCAAAAACAGGTTAAGCTTTTTAAATATTGACCGTGCAGAAACACAGTTTGATGACAGTGTAAGTACGTATGATGAGTGTGTATATCAAAAAGCAAAGCAGCTACTTGAAGAAAGAATAGCTGACGGGACTTTTATTGAGGATTCAAAGGAATGCTATTATGTTTATGAATTGATAATGAATAACAGGCATCAGACAGGAATTGTTGCCTGTGCATCAATTGACGATTACATAAATAATAATATTAAAAAGCATGAAAATACTCGTGAGGAAAAGGAGCTTGACCGAATAAAGCACGTTGATACATGCAGCGCGCAGACCGGTCCGATTTTCCTGGCATACCGCTCTAATGCGATTATTAGCGCGATTATTAATGAAACGAAAGCAGAAGCTCCTTTGTATGCGTTTACTTCCGAAGACGGAATAACACATAATGTTTGGAAGATTTCTGATGAATCTAAGATTTCAACTATATATAATACTTTCTCTTCAATTGACAGTATCTATATAGCAGATGGACATCATCGTGCGGCATCTGCCGTAAAAGTTGGCATAAAGCGCAGAAATGAGAACCCCGGATATACAGGAAAAGAAGAATTCAATTATTTTCTTTCGGTTCTTTTCCCCGAGGATCAGCTTATGATTATGCCCTATAACAGAGTAGTTAAAGATTTAAACGGTCTTGACGATAAAACTTTTTTGGAGAATATCAGCAAAAACTTTACTGTAAAATTAGTTGATAAGCCGTATCAGCCTGAAGCGAAATGTAAATTCGGAATGTATTTGGGAGGTTCATGGTATGAGCTTGCTGCTAATGATACTTTAAGACAGATAACGGATGCGGTTGACAGCCTTGATGTATCAATTTTACAGGATTATCTTCTTTCACCAATATTGGGGATTGGTGATCCGAGGACAGATGAGCGTATAGCCTTTGTCGGAGGTATAAGGGGATTGGAGGAACTTGAGAGAAGAGCAAACCTGGATATGAAGGTTGCCTTCTCTATGTATCCTACATCAATACAGGAGCTGTTTGCGGTTTCGGATGCCGGCAGATTAATGCCGCCGAAATCAACATGGTTTGAGCCAAAGCTCCGCAGCGGATTGTTTATTCACAAATTTTAGTATAATCTTTACTTTCCTTTTTCGAGAGAAGGCGTCACTATGTGGCGTCTTTTCTCATAAGTGAGTGATTTATTATTGTATTTTTCGCGTACAGTGGTATACTTATTTATAGGCAAAATAATAATTACATAAGAGATATCGGAGGCTACATATGGATAATAACAATATGCAGATTATTGAAGAGAAGAAGTCAACATTTTCAAAAATAATTAAGACCATATTCATAATCAGTGCAATATACAGCCTGATTATGGGCATTATTAAGGTTGTTTCATATTTTAAGACAAAAGTACGTGAAGCTGATAATGATTTAAAGGATATAAAGGAGTACTACGCATATCTTACTTCAAAGAATGTGTCTGTTAGCGGTAAAGCATCAGGTGTAGTTCTTAAAAACGTTATGGGCGCAATGAATATTGACCTTACCGAAACAGAATTTGTAAGCGATTCATTTGTATCTGTTGAATGCTTTATGGGTGCAATGAAGATTACTGTTCCTAATAATGTTAATGTAAAATTTGACGGTCTTATAAAGGCAAGTGCTTTTTCAAATGAAACTACAGAAAAAGATGACGAGACATTACCTACACTTTATATTGCGTTAAAGGCAAACTGTAGTGCAATTAAGTTGGAAGAAGCTGAAGGTTGATAATGATTGAGATAGCGTTTAAGAATATAATCAACGGGACTGACGTAAAAGACAATCTCATTGAACTTAAAAAATTAATTAAGGCTGACAGAAAAGAGGGTTTCTCAAAAAGAGGTACCCTTCTTTCGCTTATAGAGATTTCATTTGAGAAGTTTACCGGTTTACTAAATGATCAGGACCCGAAAATAAGACAGAATGCAGCCGTTGTTTTGGGAGAATCGGAATGTCAGAAAGCTGCTTCGTTAATATTTCAGGCATATAAAAATGATGATATCAGATATAATAAGAGTATTTATCTTGAAGCACTGTCAAAGCTTGATTATTCTTTATTTACCGATGAATTGAAAAAACGCAGGGATGATTTAATTTCTTCTGCTGCGAACAGTGATGAAATCAAGCATATTATTGAAGAAATGAAGTACCTGAACATAATGCTTCTAAATGATGAAAAGCATGAATTTAGCGGTTACGGACTAATAAATGAAATGGTTTTACTGACAAACCGAAATCATAAAGCTGTTGTTATGAAGCAATTAAAGGGAATTCCGCATAAGGAGTTTCCGGCAGGTGTAATGGTTAAGACTGACAGGCTAAAGGATGTTATGAGGCTTCGCACCTACAATGAGCTGCTGTTTGTACCTGACCGTTTTAAGGTTTGCAGCATTGAGCCTGAGGCTGCAAGTGAAGAACTGATTAATAACGGAATAATTGAATTTATATCAGAGCGAAATGACAAACCGAATGTACCGTATCGTTTCAGAATTGATGCAAGAATGACTGATAAAACAGTTGAAGCTTCATTCCAGAAAAAAATGGCTTCATTACTTGAGTATAAATCAAAATGGAAGCTGATAAATTCCGTAGACAGCTATGAACTTGAAATTCGATTTATAGAAGCAAAGGATGACAGACTAAATGTTTTGATACGTTTCTGTAATCTTTTGGACAGAAGATTCACTTACAGAAAACAAAACATTTCTGCCGGAATAAGACCTGCAAACGCAGCCCTAATTATGGAGCTCGCAAGGCCTTATTTACGACCGGATGCCTCTGTTCTCGATCCCTTTTGCGGAGCAGGAATTATGCTTGCGGAAAGGCTCTTTGCGCAAAATGCAAAAATACTTTACGGAATTGATATCTTCGGAGAAGCTGTTCAAAAAGCAGCCGATAATATAAAGGCTGCCGGATTTGCGGAAAAGTGTCAGTTAATAAATCGTGATTTTTTTGATTTCAGACATGAATACAAATACAGTGAAATAATTACCGATATGCCGTTCGCAACTGCAAAAAAAGAGCTTTCTGATATTGAGCTGATATATAGACGCTTTTTTGAACGTATAAGAGCTTATACGGATAACGATGCAATATTAGTTATTTATACAAGGAATCGCGAATTTATTAAGAAGTATGCATCGGCTAAATACTATGAAACTCTTAATGAATTTGAGTTTTCCAAGGCAGACAACAGTTATCTATATATACTAAAAGTAAAATAAAATAGGGAATAGTGTGTGAAATCACATTGATATGATGATTTTTCACAACTAACCTTGGTTAGTTTGGCTATCTTGTGCTGAAGCGTCACAAATAGCCTTTATGCGATATATTCCTACGCTACGTTTCGGAATGGGGTATAAAATGAAAAAAGCTAAAGTTGTATTGTTTATTTCATTGCTGCTGTTAATTATTGTAATAATCTTTTTTGTAATTGAGCAGTCTGATAATGCAAACAAAAAGGTGTCAATACGTGAACAGTATCAGCATGAACTGATAGGAGATAAATGAAAAGAAATAAACCGGTATTAATCTTAGGAATTATAGTTATGCTTGTCGGATTAGGAATTATTCTGTATCCGATTAGTAATCAAGAGGAGGGTGTGTGTAAGCAGGAGCAGTTTATGAAGGAGGTAAAAAGCGAGATTCTTAAGAATATAGAAGAATTATCAGTAACCGGTAATAATTCCGGCTCTTCTGATTTTGCAAGTAATAAAGCAGAAATTACTGGGAATGCGGCGGATGATAATTTACAGAATTATGAAGCCGGTCTGAATAATGAAGAAAATGACGGTAATGTTGAAGCAGATGACGACGGCAATATGGAGTCTTCTGATGTAATGACTGTTCCCGGCATTAATAATGCTCCTTCGTTTTATGGGATTGAGGAGCAGGAAACGGTAGAAGAGGTATCAATCTATGATAACAGGCGTCTGAGAGGTCAGGACTGTATAGGTATAATCGAAATTCCGTCAATTGATCTGATTTATGTTATTGTTGAAGGAACCGATACTGAAAACATAGGTGTTGCCATCGGACATTTTTCAAATTCCGTTGCAATCGGCGAAGACGGAAATTGTGCTCTTGCAGGACATAACGGCGGTACATACGGAAGATACTTCGGTGATATTGACGAACTTGAAAATGGCGATGAAGTAAAAATGATAAATCTTCTCGGCGAGGAATATACATACGAGGTATATGACAGCTTTGTTGTTGAGCCGCATGAAACCTACGTTGTAAAGGAGCTTGATGAGCCGGGGAAAATACTTACGATGGTTACATGTACAAATTACGGAACACAGAGGCTTATTGTACGTGCCAGATGTACAAAGGAGCCTGAGATAATAGAAAATACGGATGAGCTATAAAATATGGCGGAATGGGGATAATTATGGGGCGAAACAGAGAATTGGGAGAAGGAAAGCTTCTTGATAATCAGGGAAGACTGACGGAAGCCGGTTATGCAAAAAAGCTTATTAAGGAGTATTCGAGAAAGGACATTTGCGCATCAGGGCTTCGGATTAAAGAGTGGGATTATTATTATGTCGGCAATGACAAATATGGTGCTGCCTTTACAATAGCCGATAATTCCTATATGGGTCTTATCGGGGCATCAATAATCGACCTTGAGAACGCAAAGGAGAAAACGGTTAATATTATAAAAATAATGCCTAACGGCAAATATAATATGCCGGCAAGCTCAGAAAGCGGTGATGTTTTATTTCAGGATAAACGTGTTGCGATGTCATTTAAAAAGAATGGCTCTGAGCGTGAAATAAAAATGATATTCAGGAATTTTGATAATGGTGAGGATTTTAAGGCAGCCATTAAGCTTAATGAACCTGAGAATAATGATTCGATTGTAATAGCGACTCCCTTTGACGGGAAGCCAAAGGCATTTTATTATAATCAGAAAATCGTTGGTATGAGAGCGTCCGGCGGCTTTGAAATAGGCAATAAAAAGTATTCTTTAGATGATGAATCATCCTTCGGTCTTCTTGACTGGGGAAGGGGAGTATGGACCTATAAAAACACATGGTACTGGAGTGCGGCTCAGGGAATTGTTGACGGGAAGATATTTGGCTTTAATCTTGGATACGGTTTCGGCAATACTTCTGCCGCAAGCGAGAATATGCTGTTTTATTGCGGTCAGGGACATAAAATAGATGATGTTGTATTTAATATACCCATGAAAGATGGCAAGGAAGATTATCTATCACCCTGGACCATAGAGTCCTCGGATAACAGAATTAATCTGACATTTTCTCCGATTTTAGACCGGGCTTCATGCACAAATGCCTTTGTATTGTGCAGTGACCAGCATCAGGTATTCGGACGCTTTAACGGAACTGCCGTGCTTGACGACGGAAGTGTCCTGGAAATAAAGAATTTGACCGGATTTGCGGAAAAAGTCTTTAACAAATGGTAATGGAATGGTGAATTATGAAAACTTTTATTATTATAGCTGCGATTATTGTGTTAATTATAATCGCATTGTCAGTATTTATTGCAATACGTTTTGCGTTTACGGTTATGAAGCCGAAAACAAAATCTTCTGAAGAATTACTGAAGGGTTCAATTAAAATCGGAAGATTTACGGAAGAGTATATTAACGGAATAGAAACAGAGGACTTTGAAATCGAATCTGAATTTGGCTATAAATTACATGGAATCATTCAGAATAACAATATTTCAAAGCTTCCTGAGAATAAAAACAGAATTGCAATTCTGTGTCACGGATACACTGCCGGTAAAATAACCATGAGCGGCTATGCCGGAACATTGATGAATCTTGGCTTTACCTGTGTGCTTTATGATCACCGTAATCATGGTGATAATGATAAAAGCTTTTACACAACGATGGGATATTACGAGAAATTTGATTTGAAAACCGTTGTTGACTATTGCTATAAGCGCTTCGGCGATTCAATACGCATTATTACCTATGGCGAGTCTATGGGCTCCGCAACAGTACTGAGTCATCATGAAATAGATGACAGAGTTGTGCTTACTATTGCAGACTGCGGCTATTCGGACTTAAGTGAGCTGTTCACATATCTTCTTAAGCAGGTTTATCATTTGCCTGTTTTTCCGATATTGAATATTTCTGATATGTTTTTAAAGAAATACGGAAAATTTAGTATGAAGGATGTTTCGCCGCGTAAAGGTGTCATAAAAACGAAGGCTCCTATTTTATTTATACACGGAGACAGGGATGATTTTGTTCCGACTTTTATGTCTGAGGAAATGGTACTTCTCGGAGGCGGAATAAGAAAGCTGTTCCTGGCTAAGGAAGCAGGTCATGCAATGTCAGAATTAACTGTACCGGAAGAGTATAAAAAAGTCGTTACAGAGTTTGTTACGGAGTATTATAAATGAAATCGTCAATGTATTTTGTGGCCGTAATCGCACTCGGTTCTGCCATAATGCAGTTTTTGCTGTTGCCTATTTATATACGTCTGAAAAGAAAAAAAGAGCGCTACAAGCACATCAGGGTAGTAATAAAGGGCTGCATAACTCTGATTGCAGTTCTGTTTTGCGGAGCGGCGATGATAAAGCTGATAGCCGAAGACAGCGGAGTTTGGATTATGGAAACGCAAAATGGCTTTAAAACAAGCATTTTGTTGTTTATCGGTCTGTTTATATGTATGATTGCCGATATGGTCTTGTCGGTAAAATTCATGTACGGAATGGCTTTATTCCTGTTAGGTCATGCCATATATGTAGCATATTTTCTAACGATTGCGCCGTTTAATCCGATAAGCATAGCTATATTCATCCCGGCTGCATTAATAATATATATGATTTTCAGAGCGAAGCTTCAAAGGATGCAGGGACAGAGAGTGCCATTTATTATATACGGTTCCTTTATTCTGATAACCTTTTCGACAGGTATTATGCTTCCTTTCTCATTGGGTCCGTATGGTGTGCTGCCGGCAGTTTCAGCGGTACTTCTGGTAATATCGGATTATATGCTTGCGATTAATACGATAGCCAAAAAGAAAATTCTCTCTGATTTACTGTATCTCGGTTATTATTTTACAGGGCAGTTTTTCCTTGCATTAAGTGTTTTTGTTCCCGTATATTTTAATATCTGACAGTTAAATTTATAATTACATAATAAGCTTTACAAAAAAACGGTACCCTTCATTTGAAAGATACCGTTTATTTTATGTAATATTAATTTGTACGAAGAGATGCCTTGTACTGTATCATCGCAATTGATGTGAAAAGATGGAATATTACCGATGAAACAGTTGAAATAAGTGTAAAAATATTTGAGAAATTATTATCAAGACTGCTTAAAATAGGGAATAAATTAAGTGCCGCAATAATAAATCCGATTACAATTACATATCCGGAAATGCTGTTCGGATAAGCAATACCTGTTGTGATTGCACGCTTAGCCGATGTTACGGACTTAATTGAAAGCGCATAGTAAATAATTGAAAGTACCAATATTGTAATTGCAATAAGGAGAGCCAGCAAAATTAAGATTGAGCCTCCGATAGCAGAAACACTTCTATAACCATATCTGTCATAGAAATAGCTTCCGCCGTATCCGCCGGCAAAGGCCATAATTGTTATGAGAACTAAAAATGCAATGATTAAAGCACCGATTATACAGGTAACAACAAGATTAAAGATTAATTTCACTTTTATAAGTGAAAATCCCCTTGTAGGCACAGGCTGATTGTCTCTGTCAAACATTAACAGGAACATACCTATTATTGCGCAGAATGCCGGAATACTGAATATAAAATTAAAAAATACTCCGATAAGACTTGTTGTCTCTGCAATTTTTATAATATCATAAACTTCGATATCAAAATAATTGAAAAATCTTTCAAGCTCGTATAATGAAGAAAAATCAAAAGCTCCCAGATTAATCAGCGGTGTGAGAAGAGACGTAACAGTCATCACTAAAAATGCTATTGCTGCAATAATAAAGAAAGGTGAAACAAGTGCTTTTCTTGATGCACTGATGTTGTTTTCAACCATGCTTCCCGAAGAAGCAGCGTAGCCGTTCGCATAAGCATAATTAGGATTTGCATAGCCGGTATTGTTATTATTTGTATAATTGTTATCTGCAAAATTACCGCCAAAACCTCCGGCAGCTGAATTGCTGTTTGCCGAAGATGTATTCTGTGCGCCTGACTGAGCCGAAGCAGTGTTGTTATTGGAGCTAACTGATTCTTCAGGCTTGGCTTCAGGCTTTACTGCCTCAGGTTTTACTTCGGTTTCTTTAATATTTTCTGAGTTTACTGCGCTGTCAATATCGGCAGTAGCTGTCTGCGTATCATAATTTATTGTTTCTGACGGAGCGCCGCATTTTGTACAGAATTTTGAGTCGTCATCGAGACGCTGTCCGCAACTGGTACAGAACTTCATGATTTATCCTCCCTTGTATTAATAAAAATAGATTACATTAAAACAATGATATTTTCAATAGATTAATTCCAAATATCATCATCTTTTGAAATGAAAAAAATAGAATAATAAATATAAAAAGCCGGAGCATGGCATGAATAAAAATATTATCCGAAAAACAGTTTCAGTACTTATGATTATTGTGATTATAGCTTCAAGTCCTGTGCTTCCCTGCAATGCAGGCTCTGATCCGCTTGAAAAACTTACTTCTGAGGCATTTATACTAATGGAAGGCTCAACGGGAAAAATAATATACGAAAAAAACAGCCGGCTTGAGCTTAGACCCGCAAGCATAACAAAGATAATGACTTTATTATTGATCTTTGAAGCTATTGAAAACGGAAATCTTAATCTGAGTGATAAAATAACCGTTAGTGAACACGCGGCTTCGATGGGAGGTTCTCAGGTCTTTCTCGAAGCAGGCGAGATACAGGATGCTGAAACAATGATAAAATGTATATGCATTGCAAGTGCAAATGATGCGAGTGTTGCAATGGCGGAGCATATTGCCGGAAGTGAAGAAGCTTTTGTATTGAAAATGAATGAAAGAGCAAAGCAGCTTGGTATGGACAATACAAATTTTGTGAATTGCTACGGTCTCGATACGGATAATCATTACAGCTGTGCGCTTGATGTAGCACTTATGTCACGTGAGCTTATTATAAATCATCCTGAAATTACTAAATACACAACTGTCTGGATGGATACCTTTGTTCATACAACTTCACGCGGAGAGACGGAGTTTGGACTTACAAATACAAATAAATTAATAAAATCCTACAATGGTATAACAGGTCTGAAAACAGGCTCAACAGGGCTTGCCAAGTACTGCCTTTCGGCAACGGCAAGAAGAAATGATATGGATTTAATTGCCGTTATTATGGCAGCACCCGATACAAAAACCAGATTCAAAGAAGCCGCTGAGCTTTTGAATTACGGATATGCGAACTGTAAATTGTATCGTGACGAGCTGCAGCAGAGTGAGCTTTCCGATATTAAAATAAATAACGGGCTAAAAGAAATGCTTCCTATCCGTTGCGAAAAGGAATTCACGTACATATTTACAAATAATGAAAACATAAATGCGGTTGAAAGGAAAATAGAAATAAAGCAGGATGTGCAGGCGCCGGTATCAGAAGGGGATATTGTCGGGGCAGTTACTTATTATTATGACGGACAAAATATCGGAGGCTGTAATATTTTTGCAGCTGAAACAGTTGAAGAAGCAGGCTTCCTCGATTATTTCAAAAGTCTTATGATTCAGTTCTTCTAGGCCATTCTTGACACAAAATATGTTTTTAAGTTATATTATATATTGGTGCGCAAAGTAATGGATTCAGGAGTTATTATGCTTTGTTTTGTATTGTTTATAATTGTACTTGTTGCAGCATTGTTTTCCTTTTTAGAGACAAAGCTGCTTACAAAAACAAACTATATAGTAAGTGACAGTAAGCTGCCGCAGGAGCTGGATCAAAAGAGGATTATAGTTTTATCAGACCTGCATCATATCAGCTTCGGAAATGAAAATGAGCGATTATTAAGACTGATACAATGTGAAAATCCGGATGCTGTATTAATATGCGGCGACGTAATAAACGGTAATGAGAATTTCCGGTTTAATTATACCTATGATCTGCTGACTGCTCTGAAAAGCTTTAATATACCGGTATATTATGCATACGGAAACCATGAATTAAAGCTGAAAAAGAGAAGCACGGCATATTATGACTGCTATACGGAGCTTTCGGAAAAGTTTTCGAATCTGCTTGTTAATAAAAATGTTGAGATTTTTAAGGGTGTGAGACTATACGGTCTTTGCCTTGAGCTTGGCTACTATAAGAATAATTATAGTGATAAAGAGGTTATTGATGAATTAAACAGGCTTCTCGGGGAACCGGATAACGGCGAATATAATATTATTCTGGCACATGACCCTCAGTATTCACGGGTTTATAATGAATGGGGTGCGGATGTTGCCGTATCCGGGCATCTTCACGGAGGAATAATAAGGCTTCCAAAGCTGGGCGGTATGATTTCACCAAGGATGAAGCTTTTCCCCAAAAAGGATAAGGGTATATTTGTTGAAGAAGGAAAGAAAAAAGAAAGATATACGCATATAGTATCCGGTGGTATCGGATGGCATACACTGCCTTTCAGGTTTTACAACCGACCCGAAATCGTAATAATTAATTTCAGAAAAAGCTGAAAGCAGAAAATAGTGTGGCAAATCATATTAATATGATTTGTCGCACGGTTGTTTGTTTCTGAGCGAAAACAAACAGCCATATAAAACACTTATCGTGAAACGCTCAGAAATGGGGATTTGTATGAGTTTACAGGTTAAGCTTGAAGCCTTTGAAGGTCCTCTGGACCTTCTTCTTCATCTTATTGAAAAAAATAAAGTCGATATATATGATATTCCGATTGTGTCAATTACAGAGCAATACATGGAATATATCGAAGCAATGAAAAGTAATGATATGGACATTATGAGTGAATTTCTTGTAATGGCTGCCACATTATTAAGGATTAAATCACAAATGCTGCTTCCGAAGCCTGTGGTCGAAGAGGAGGGAGAGAGCATTGACCCGAGAGCAGAGCTCGTTGAAAAGCTTCTTGAATATAAAATGTATAAATATATTTCTTATGAGCTGAAGGACAAGCAGCTTGACGCTGCGAGACTTATGTTTAAGGAAAGCACGGTTCCTGATGAGGTTAAGGCATATAAAGAGGATATTGATGTTGGTGAGATACTTTCTGATGTCACTCTTAATAAATTGCACACTATATTCCAGGAGCTTGTAAAGAAGAAGGATGACCGGATTGACCCCATAAGGAGTAAATTCGGAAAAATAGAGAAGGAAGATACGAATCTTTATCAGATAATATTGGATTTGCAGACATACGGACTTTTGAACAGACATTTCAGCTTCAGAGCATATATGAAGCTTCACAATACAAAAATGGAGATGATTGTGAGCTTCCTTGCAATCCTTGAACTGATAAAAATGGGACGTGTTACAATAACGCAAAATGAATTATTTGATGACATAATAATTGACTATCTTGCTGATGATATTACGCCGGTTGAAGAACTGGTGGTATAATATTTACATAATTAAGTACCAGGTTTGACAGGGGGATAAAAATGAATGACGTTACTGAGCTTGATATAGATTTAAAGCTGCTGCTTGCACATGTTGAGGCAATTTTATTTACAATGGGCGAAGCGGTTGAAATAAGCAGAATTGCGGCTGCCGTAGAGCATGATGAGGATACCGTAAGAAAGGTAATCAGAAATCTTATGGACCGATATCAGGACGAAAGCTATGGTGTACAGATTATAGAGCTTGACGGAGCCTTTCAGATGTGTACAAAGGCATCGATGTATGAAACAATAATAAAAATTACCAATGTACCCAAAAAGCATGTATTAACGGATGTTCTTTTGGAAACCTTATCAATAATTGCATATAAACAGCCGATAACCAAGCAGGAAATAGAATCAATAAGAGGTGTTAATTCAGACCACTCGGTTAATAAGCTTGTTGAGTATAACCTTGTATGTGAGGTGGGACGTAAGAATGCCCCCGGTCGTCCGTGCTTATTCGGAACTACAGAGGATTTCTTAAGAAACTTTGGTATTGCATCGCTTGAAGACCTTCCGGTGATTAATCCTGAAAAGGTTGAGGATTTCAAGCTTGAGGTAGAAGAAGAAATGCAGTTAAAGCTTGATATATAGAAATTTAATATTATATAATTAAACTCCGGATTTCATCATATAATTAGACTATGAAATCCGGAGTAAGCCGTTATTAAAGAAAATAATTTGAAATCCATAATCAAGATTGTTCCGATATTATTTCTTATCGTAATTATTGCCGTGCTTCAAAAAAGCAGTATTGAGAAAAAAATCAGTGAAGATTTTTCTTTAGACTTTTATCTTAATACCGATATAAATAATGCTCTTGAACAGCTGGAAGCCGCAGAAAATCAGTATTATGAAGAGCATTATACAATTGTAGAACGAAAAACCGATGAAAAACCTTCACTTTTGCTTTCAGCTATATCAGCAGCAGTTTATGATTCTGACTTTGAAAGAGTCCTGTTTGAAAAATCAGGATTTGATAAGCGTGCAATGGCAAGTACAACAAAAATAATGACATGCATAATTGCCCTTGAGTCAGGAAATCCCGATATGCAGATTACTGTTTCAAAATATGCTGCATCAATGCCGGATGTTCAGCTGAATATGAAAGCAGGTGATAAATTTTACTTAAAGGATCTGCTTTATTCACTTATGCTTGAAAGTCATAATGACACAGCAGTTGCAATCGCTGAAGGAATTGCGGGAAGTGTCGAAGCCTTCGCATTTCTTATGAATGAGAAGGCAAAAAGTCTGGAATTAGCTGATACAAGCTTTGTTACACCGAACGGGCTTGATGCGGAAGGACACTATTCTACAGCTGTGGACTTGTGTAAGCTTGCCGCATATGCAGAGCAAAACAGTAAGTTTGTCGAGATTACAAATACAGTATCATATAGCTTTAAAGAGATAAATTCAGGAAAACAATATACCGTAAATAATAAAAATCAGTTTTTGGGAATGTATGAAGGGGCAATAGGGGTAAAAACCGGTTTTACGGGAAAAGCCGGATATTGCTTTGTAGGTGCCGTTAATAAAAATGATAATATCATAACAAGTGCGGTACTCGGCTCCGGCTGGCCTCCTAATAAAAATTATAAATGGTCTGATACAAAAAAGCTTATGAACTTTGTATTTAATAATTACAGAAAAATAAAAATTAATACCGGAGAATATTTTAAGGACAGTGTGAAGATCCCTGTTTTTTCTTCGACAAAGGCTGTATATAATATGACGCCCCCTGTTTTTACAAGGGAAATACTCTTTGCCGACTGGGAGGAATACAGCATTAGCTGTAAGATTAGAAAATACATTCTTGCACCGGAGGAAAAAGACAAGGTTATCGGAAGAATATCACATTACATAGATAACAGACTTGTTTATTCAGAGGATATTATACTTCGTGAGGCTTTTGAGGCTCCTGACTATAAATTTATGATTAATAAAATATTGTCTGAAATTTATTGGTAAATGCTTATAAAGCGCTTGACTAAACTAATGATTCATGGTATTATTTCCTAGTGTGCCGCACAGCGAGGTCCAAATATACTTATGTATAACCGTAGCTGGCGAGTAATGATAATAGGAGGTGTCTTATGTACGCAATTATTGCAACAGGGGGCAAGCAGTACAAGGTAGCCGAGGGCGATATCATTAAAGTTGAGAAGCTTGGAGCAGCAGCCGGTGAAACAGTATCTTTTGACAATGTACTCGTTGTTAATAACGGAAGCATGGTAGTAGGTAATCCTACAGTTAACGGTGCTAAGGTTTCTGCTACAGTTATTGAAGAAGGCAAGAACAGAAAAGTTATCGTTTACAGATATAAGAGAAAGACCGGATACCATAAGAAGAATGGTCACAGACAGGCTTATACCAAGGTTAAGATTGAAAAGATTAATGCTTAATCATTAACCGGGAGACAGTAAATGATTCGTGCAGCTTTCAAAAAGGATGACAATGACAGAATAACCGCATTTCGTTGCAAGGGACATGCCGGTTCCGGTGAGTACGGCAAGGACATAGTATGTGCGGCAGTGTCAATGCTTGTCATTAATACCATAAATTCTGTTCAGAAGTTTACTGCTGACAGATTTGATTATTCTGAAAACGAAAAGGACGGATGCATTTACTTCAGTTTTAAGGAGACTCCTTCAGAAGGCTCTGTTTTGCTTATGAAGAGTCTTGAGCTCGGTCTTAGAGAAACATCAAAAACATACGGTAAAAAGTATATTACATTAGTTGAATGGGAGGTGTAGGTCATGTTGAGAATGAACCTTCAGTTTTTCGCTCATAAAAAGGGTGTTGGTTCTACCAAGAACGGAAGAGATTCCGAGTCAAAGAGATTAGGACCCAAGCGTGCAGACGGACAGTTTGTTAAGGCAGGAAACATTCTTTATAAGCAGCGTGGTACAAAGATCCATCCCGGTATCAATGTAGGTCGCGGCGGTGATGATACATTATTTGCACTCGTTGACGGAACATTGAGATTCGAGAGAAAGGGTAGAGATAAGAAGCAGGCTTCTGTTTACCCTGTAGCAGCTGAATAATGAATTGACTGATAGGGCTTTGGTTTATATCAAAGCCCTAATTTTAAATTATTAATGAGGTTTATATGTTTGCAGATACGGCTAAAATTTATATACGCTCAGGTAAGGGCGGCGACGGTCATGTAAGCTTTCGCAGGGAAAAATTTGTTCCTGACGGCGGTCCTGACGGTGGAGACGGCGGAAAAGGCGGAGACGTTATTTTTGAAGTTGATAAGGGACTCAATACACTGAATGATTTTAGATTTACCCATAAATTCTGTGCTGAAAACGGCGAGGACGGTAAAAATAAACGCTGTACCGGAAATAACGGACGTGATTTAATTATTAAGGTTCCTGAAGGTACGGTGCTTCGTGAGCTTGAGACAGGAAAAGTAATTGCCGATATGTCACATGATAATATGAGACAGGTTATTTTACGCGGCGGACGCGGCGGAAAAGGTAATATGAATTATGCTACCTCAACAATGCAGGCGCCCAAATATGCACAGCCCGGTCAGCCTTCAAGAGAGCTTAATATTATTCTTGAATTAAAGGTAATCGCAGATGTTGGTCTTGTCGGATTTCCGAATGTCGGCAAATCAACATTATTATCGAGAGTTACCAACGCAAGACCCAAGATAGCTAATTATCATTTTACGACACTTAATCCGAATCTCGGTGTTGTTGATCTTGGTGAAAGTCAGGGCTTTGTAATTGCGGATATTCCCGGACTTATCGAAGGCGCATCGGAGGGAATCGGTCTTGGTCATGAGTTTCTTAAGCATATTGAGAGAACTAAGCTTATTGTTCATCTTGTCGATGCCGCATCTGTAGAGGGAAGAGATCCTATTGAGGATATCAGAAAAATAAATGATGAGTTAAGGCTTTATAATACAGAGCTGGTAAAGAAGCCTCAGATAATTGCCGCAAATAAAATGGATGCAATTTACGGCGATGATGCAGATGAGGTATTAAATAAGCTGAAGGAAGCCTTTGAGGACGAGGATACTAAGGTATTTCCCATATCGGCTGTTAGCGGAAGCGGAGTAAAGGAGTTACTTTATTACATTAACGAAAAGCTTAAGACGCTTGATGACGAGCCAATTGTTTATGAGCCCGAGTTTACGTATGAGGATCACGGTGATCAGTCGCTTCCTTTTACGGTTGAGTATAATTCAGAGGATAAGGTATATGTTGTTGAAGGACCGAGAGTTGAAAGAATGCTCGGATATACTAACCTTGATACCGAAAAGGGCTTTGAATTCTTCCAGAAATTCTTAAAGAATAACGGTATACTTGATGAGCTTACCGAGCTTGGAATTACGGATGGTGATACCGTAAGAATATACGGATGGGAATTTGAATATTACAAATAAAATGTGAATAATAATTTCGGAGGACGGTCATTAGACCGGATATATATGACATCAAAAGAAAGAGCAAGATTAAAAGGTATTGCAATGACTACAGAGCCTATTTTTCAGGTAGGAAAGGCCAGCATAACGCCGGAGTTTACAGCAGCAGTTTCAGAAGCAATTGAAGCAAGAGAGCTTATTAAAATCTCCGTACTGAAAAACTGTGCTGATGACCCCAGAGAAATTGCGGAGATTCTGTCAGAAAGAACAGGTTCTGAGGTTGTACAGGTTATCGGTAAAAAAATAGTTCTTTATAAAGAAAATAAGGAAAAAGCAAAGAAGCTTGCAGCACAGCAAAAAAAGCCGGCAGTAAGAAGGTAAAGGCCGTTAACGGAGGTAAACTTGAAAAAGGTCGGAATTATGGGAGGAACCTTTAATCCCATTCATTATGCTCATTTGGCGCTTGCAGAGCAGGCATACAGACAGTTTTCTCTTGATTATGTTCTGTTTATGCCGTCAAAGCATCCGCCGCACAAAAGTACGGCCGGACTTGCAAGTGATATAGATCGTGAGAATATGATTAAGCTTGCAATTGACGGAAAGGAATATTTCAAATTTTCTTCATTTGAGCTTAGCAGAGAGGGCACCACATATACAGCAGATACCTTAAGATTATTAAAGGAAAAGAATCCTGATACCGCTTATTATTTTATTATCGGCGGAGATTCACTTAAAAGCTTTTCATCCTGGTACAGACCGGAAGAAATACTAAAGTACGCAACAATAATTGCTGCAGGACGGGATGAGAAGGACAGCTGCTTAATAAGAAAACAAATAGAAGAGCTGGTAAAACGCTTCAGTTATGATGATTTTGAACCTGAAATACTGTATATGCCATTTACGGCGATGAATATTTCCTCAAGCAATATCAGAGACCTGACAGCCGTCGGTGCATCCTTGGAGTATATGCTTCCCGAAAAGGTAATAAAGTATATTTATGATAAAGAGCTGTATAAATCAGAAAAAATAAATACAATTCTGACTGATTTGTCGAATAAATTGTCCGAATACAGATATACTCATGTTTTAAATGTTGCAGATACTGCCGTAAAGCTTGCTTTGATTTATGGTGAGGATATTGTAAAGGCATATATTGCCGGTATTCTGCACGATTGTGCCAAGTACATGAAAAGCTCTGAGGAGTATCTTGATTTTGCGATTAAGAATAATATTTATCTTTCAGAAACAGAACGAATGAAACCGAATGAACTCGGGCATTCAAAAATCGGAGCATATATTGCAGAAAAGGAATATGCGGTTAGTGATATTGATATATTAAATGCAATCAGTTATCACACATCCGGCAGATGTAATATGTCAATGCTCGAAAAAATAATTTTTATATCGGATTATACTGAGCCGGGAAGGAATTTTGTTTCCGAACCCTCGCTGAAGAAAATAAGAATGACAATGCTCTATGACATTGACAGAGCGGTTTTGTACGAGCTCGAAAGTGTATATAATTACTTTAAAAGCAGCGGAAAAGAAGATGAGCTTGAGCCGCTTGCATTAGAAGCAATGGAATTCTATAAAAAAATGGAGGAGTAGTATGACATCAAAGGAAATGATTAAGCTTGCATATGAAGCCATGGAGGATAAAAAGGCAGAGGATATTCGTGTTATAGAAATCGGGGAGATTTCTGTTATAGCAGATTATTTTATTATTGCAAGCGGAAGTAACCAGTCACAGGTTGAAGCCATTACTGATAATGTTCAGGAAAAACTCGGACGTGCCGGTTATGAGACCAAGAGAATTGAAGGGACAAGAAATTGCGGCTGGATCCTTATGGATTACGGTGATATCGTCGTACATGTCTTTTCAAAGGATGACAGATTATTCTATGACCTTGAAAGAATCTGGCGTGACGGAAGATTTGTTGAGAGAGAAGAGCTTTTGGGCTAGGATTTTAATTTTATATTGAATACGAAAAAGGTTGAGCGCAATGCCCAACCTTTAATTACTATTTAAAGCATACGGAAAAGTCCGATTACTTTTCCGAGAATCTCCACATTGCTTACAATGATGGGATCCATTGTATCATTTTCAGGCTGAAGTCTGAAATGGTCAGCTTCTTTATAGAATGTTTTGACGGTAACGCAATCATCAATCAAAGCAACGACAAAATCACCGTTTTTAGCCGTATTCTGTTTCTTAACAAGGATTTTATCACCATTGTATATACCTGCGTTAATCATGCTGTCGCCCTTCACATACAGCATAAAGGTCTGTTCATTCGGCATATACTCTGAAGGAATCGGAAAATAACCGTCGATATTCTCAACAGCGAGTATAGGCTGTCCGGCCGTTACGGTACCGACAATCGGAACATTTACAAGCTCACGTCTTGTAAGATTAAATGAATCATCTACAATTTCAATAGCTCTTGGCTTTGCAGGATCTCTTCTGATATAGCCGTTCTTCTCAAGTGTTTCAAGATGAGAGTGAACTGACGATGTTGATTTGAGATCAACAGCATCACAAATCTCGCGAACTGCAGGCGGAAAACCACGGCTTATAATCTGTGATTTGATATATTCAAGAATTTCTTCCTGCTTCTTAGTAATCTTCCCGTACCCCATATCTGCCTCCTGAATTTAGTTATCTGAATATAATAATAGAACATATTTTCCCAAAAGTCAAACAAATGTTTGCTATTTTCTCCAAGGAGGCAATAATCCGTTTGTTACGGAGCTGAAGATACTTTCTCTGGTGCCCGGATTTTCCTTTTCAAGCTTCTTAATAAGCTCCTTAACATATTCGCGCTTTGTAATTCCGTCTGCCGGACAGGGATTTTTAACAACCGTAAGCTCATACATGTTTTTGAAACCGATTATGTCACATTCTTCGACATATATTAACGGACGGATTAGGGTTATGTCCATTCTGTCAAGATATGTCACCGGAGCAAAGCAATGGAAATGTCCCTCGTACAGCATGGACATCAACGCTGTTTCAATAACATCATCCTTGTGATGTGCATATGCAGATTTATTGCAGCCAAGCTCCTTTGCCTTATCATTAAACGCACCCTTTCTCATTTTTGAGCAGAGAGAGCAGGGATTGCTTTCTTTTCTGATATTAAAAACCACATCATTAATATCAGTTTTCACTACTGTATAGTTGACATCAAGCTGCTCACAAAGCTTTTGTAACGGGGCAGTATCAAAGCCTTCAAAGCCGATGTCCACGGTTATTGCTTCAAGCTCAAAATGCTTCGGATAAAACCGTTTTAAGCCTGCAAGTGCATGAATAAGCGCAAGACTGTCTTTTCCGCCTGAGATACCGACGGCAATTCTGTCTCCCTCATTAATCATTCCATAGTCATCGATTGCCCTTCTGGCATGACTGTAAAGCTTCTGTAAACGCATATTGTGCCTCCGAAAGTAAATTTTGTATTGAATATTGGTAAATATTTGTTTGTGTTTGCAAACAATTTGATTGTATTATGCCATAAATAAGACATGTTTTCTAAGTATTCTAAAAATATGTAAAATATCGTGAATGATTTGTTGATTTATAAGGAGTAATCGCATGCACAAAAGTATAAAAAGAATATTTGTCAGAATTACCGCATTATTACTGGCATTATCCGTTATTACGGCATATTTTCCCGATGCAGTGACATCAGCAGCATCAGGATTTAAATATTATGATTATCAGAGCGAATCGACGATAAAATATAAAGGTGTAATTCCGGTTTATATTATTGACGGAAATGTAATAAATACCTCTGATGAGCCGGCAATTATTAACTCCGCAGGAATTGCTCTCGGAAGTGTCAATGCCGTTTTCAAAAAAGGTCTTGGACTAAAATGTACATATGATTCAACAAAGGGTGAAATATCAATAAAGTACCATGATAATGAGCTTATTATGTATCTGGGCAGTAAAACAGCCTATTTAAACGGTGTTGAATGTACCGCAAACGCAGCACCGGTACGTATAAAGTATTCAGAATCAGGAATTAAAGCAAACCTTGTGCCAACAAGATTTGTTGCAGAAAGCCTGGGCTTTGGCTATAACTGGAATTCATCAACTTCAACGATTACCATAAAATCACCTGTACTGTTAAATATCAATGGTGAAAGTATATTATATTCCGGAACTTTGGGCAAGGTGAATTTTGACGGAGCTGAAATAAATGTATCGAAATCACCGTCCTACATAATGTCTGATAATGCATTATTATGTGCAAAGAATGTATTTAAAAAGGCATTGGGGGCTAATTATAAATTCGATGCAGATACCGGGAAAATTGTGATTTCTATTGATGATGTAACAATAGAAATGTTTTTAAACAGCCGTTATACCTACATTAACGGTAAATTCGATAAGGCGCCGATTGAGCCTAAGCTTATATACAGTGACAAAGCCGGTAAGGAGTATGTATATGTGCCGGGACGCTATGTGGCTGAGAATCTCGGATTTGATTATACCTGGGATGCTGCAAGCGGAACATCTTTAATTAAGACAACCGATAAAGTAGGTGTGGCACCGATTGAAGAGGAAAGCATTGCTGTTATTAATCCGACAGGAGGAAATAAGGGAATTCAGTTTGCTCGTGAAAGCTATTTTACATGGAAGGAGCTTCCGGCGCATTCAACTATTATTAATTATCTTTCAAATACCGTGAACTATACCGGAGAAAATAATGCCACATATGTAAATGCTGTTAATTCGGTATATATGGAACAGACCGACAGCGATACTTTTGACATTATGTACATAGATATGCTTCATCCTGTACAGGAGCTGTCATACTATTTATTTAATAATGATCTTATTTTAAATTTCAATTCCTGCACGGTTGAGGAACACAGCAATAGTAATAACGGAAATATCGTTCAAGGTACAAAAGCCTACAGATATGAGTCTGAAGGTATGTCTGTTATTTCCTTCGAACTTAATACCGAAATTCCAGATTACCGGATTGAGCTTTTAAATGACGGTTCTTTGGTTAAGGTATTTATTACTAAGCCTTATCTGAGTTCAGTAAAAGCCGGCTCCGATACGGAGGGTGAGTACATAACATTTTACGGAAGTACGGATATTTATCCGACAGTTAATGAAGAAGATAACTGCTATTATATTGAATTAAACGATACTATTAATTCAATAGGTGCTAATTACTTTATATCGGACAGCAACTATATTATTAACGATATAAATCTTTTTGATGACGGTGTATCTAATACAACTGCCGTTGTGAGCATTAACCCAGATTACAAAGAAAGATATTATATTGAAACCGGCGATAATTATTTTACGGTTTTCTTTTACAGTACCGGAGACATTACATCAATGAAGCAGGATCTTATTATACCGCTTCCTGACGGATTGGATATTGATGATGTTTCGGATGAAGATTTATATTATGAAAACAGGATTGTTTTAAATTTACCGGGAGACTACAGGGAGTTCTACAAAGACGCAGATATAAGTAATACGGGAGAAGCCGTAAAACAAATTCGTATCAATTATTGTACGGATGATATTACGCAGATAAACCTGTATACAGAGCATGTATGCGGATATAAAATTTCATCGTCAGGCAAAGGAATAAAGATACGTCTTGATTCTCCGGATAATATTTATGATAAGATAATCGTTTTAGATGCCGGACACGGCGGAACAGACCCCGGAACTATTCACGGCGGCTATAATGAAAAGGATGTTAATTTCTCACTGGTATATAAATATTGCAGGGAGCTGTTTGATGCATCTGATATAAAGGTATATTACAGCAGATTTGACGATACCTTTATATCACTTAATGAGCGTGCTGCATATGCAGAACGCGTGAAGGCGGATTTGTTTATCAGTGTGCATCATAATTCGAATAATAAATCGTCAATAAACGGAACCAGTGTATATTACAGTGAAAAGAATAAATATGTATCACCGAACGGTTTGACAAGTAAAAAGATGGGAGAACTTTTCCAGAATAGTCTTGTGGAAGCTCTCGGAACAGTATCAAGGGGTGTAATTGCACAGAACTTTGTTGTGGTTCGAGACAGCTGTGTACCTGCGGTACTTCTTGAAATTGGATTTATGTCGAATCCTAAGGAGCTTTCAAGAATAGTAACTGAGAAATTCCAGAAAAAGGCTGCAAAGAGCATTTTTGATACCGTAGTAAAGATTTTTGAGGAGTATTATTAATGAAAAAAGTGTTATTAACTATATCAGCTGTATTTTTACTCTGTGTTATGACGGCATTTGATGCTCCGATTGACACAGAGGCGGCATCGAAGCTTAAAATTGAAGCAGATTATACCGTATATAACCGTATTGCAACAATTTCATACAGCGTAAGCACTGATGCTGATATTGTAAGTGTAAAGTATCTCAGAGGAAAATATTATAATACCGAGCATAAAAACTGGACAGCAAAAGCAGTTGATGTTACTAATAATAACAGCTTTAATGTAAAGAAAAACGGTTTTTACAGTATTATGGTCGAGCTTTCTGACGGAACTAAGAAGATATGCAGGCTCAATGTACTTACCGAAATGCGTGCTGTCTGGATTTCATATCTCGAATTTATGCAGGCAAAGGGTATGAATGCCGAGGAATTTACGACATATATCA
>JAZNKQ010000099.1:0-12469 GCA_045578645.1 Lachnospiraceae bacterium | reverse complement strand
AGAATCCAGCCGCGAAATGTGCTTGTTCTGAAATATTATTCCTTTGAGAATTATTTCCTGAATCCGAAGGTTATGGCGAAAATCGGCGTTATCAAAAATGAAGAAGAGTTCTATAACATATTGCTGGCAAAATTTAAAAGCTATTTAAATAAGCTGACAAGTGTTAAGAAGATGAGAGAGATAACGGGACTGGTAATTAAGTCAAAGGAAGATTTAAAGCGCAATATGGAAACCATTAAAATATATGTGCGTGGCCATAATCTGTTTGATATATTTTACGGCAGATATAAGGGTGAGAAGGAAACCGAAATTCTTACTCAATATATCGAAGAAGCTCCGAAGGAGGACTTTGCCGATATTCTCAATGCGATTGATAACTTCATCTACTTTATGAACCGGAAGCGTGAGGATGAGGAGGATGCGGTCGAGATAAAAGAGGAGCGATATACCAAGCATAAAAAGAAAAGCAGACATAACAGAAGGAAATAAAAAAACCGGATTGTGAGGTGAGCATATAGCTGTAATCACCTTACAGTCCGGTTTTTAGGTACGGATTTATTCCTCTGCAGCTTCCTCAGGAGATGAAAGCTGGATTTTTATACGAAGTATCCTGTTTTTCTCGGTTGATAAAACAGTATAGAGAACATTATTATCTTCAACGCTTTCTCCTGCAGAGGGGAGATGACTGAGAAGATGTATAACGTGACCGGCGATTGAATCATAGTCGTCGGATTCAATATCAAGCCCGATTTCTTCATTTATATCATCGAGCTTTGCCTGACCGTCGGCTTCGTATTCGAAATCATTTATTTTCTTAATCAGGTCGGTTTCATCGTGATCATATTCGTCACGGATTTCACCGACAATTTCTTCAAGTAAGTCTTCGATGGTAATAAGACCTGCAGTTGCTCCGTATTCATCAAGAACAATTGCCAGGGATTTATATTTATCGCGAAGCTCTGACATGAGCTCTGAGGTATGCTTGAACTCGTATGTAAAGAAGGCTTCACGCATATAATCTTTGATATTAAAAGGCTTTGAAGGATTATAGTTGACTAAAAGATCCTTTGCCCAGATAATTCCGATAATATTGTCTCTGGTTCCGGAGTATACGGGCATCCTTGAGTATTCATCCTCTCGGAAGCAGGCTACCAGATCAACATAGCTGATATCGTCAGGAACACATTTCATGTGAATACAGGGAACCATTACATCCTTGGCAACGGTATCTCCGAAATCAACCACGTTAGTAATCATCTGATGCTCGCTGTTTTCAATAACTCCCTCTTCCTTGCTTACATCAACAATTGTAAGCAGTTCGTTTTCGGTTATTGCAGCGGGCTTATCCTTAGGATTGAATCTGAATAATCGTAAAACACCGCTTGCGAGAAGGTTTACAATAAATGTAACCGGCGTAAATATGAAAATCAGGAATTTGAATATCGGTGCAAGCGCAATACTCAGCTTTTCAGAATGTGCCGTTGCAAATGTTTTAGGAGTTATCTCACCGAAAATGAGAATGAGAAGAGTAAGTATTCCGGTTACAAGTCCTACGGTTGAGCTGTCAAACAGCTCCATCGTTAAAGATGTCGCGAGTGAGGACGCCGAAATATTAACTATATTATTTCCTACAAGAATGGTGCTAAGAAGCTTTGAAGGATTCTCAACCAAAGAACTGACTATTGCAGCTCTTTTTGAACCTTCTTCGGCCTTGCTTCTTATTCGAAGCTTATTAACCGTAGTAAAGGCTGTCTCAGCCGAAGAGAAAAAAGCAGATAAAAATAAAAGAACAATTAGAATCACCAGTCGCGTCGCGACGTATGGGTCCAAAAAAATCACACTCCTTTATAATATAATAAAAGACATTATAAATATGAGATATTAAAATGTCAATAGAAACGCGAATCGTTAAAATTTGATTTAATTATTGGTTGTAAATAATAAGCCGCTGTTGTAAAATATATGTACTGATTTTATAGAAGGGTGGGATGCCTATGACAGAAATTAGAGAGATGATTAAGAACAAGGCATATAAAGAATTTCGGGAAGCCGCTCTTGAGATGAATGAAGCTGATATGGCATCAATTCTTGAGGAATTACCTGCCGAGGAAATGGTAGCGTTTTTCAGAATTTTGCCGAAGGCTTTAGCAGCAGATGTTTTTTCGTATCTGCCGATAGATTTACAGCAGGACATTATTGTACGCTTTACGGATGTTGAGGCATCAGGCATTATTGAGAACCTTTATGCCGATGATGCGGCGGATCTTATGGATGAAATGCCTGCAAATGTGGTAACGAGGCTTTTGAGTAAAACAAGCCCCGAAACCCGTAATACAATTAATCAGCTGCTTAAATATCCCGACAGCTCTGCCGGCAGTCTTATGACTACGGAGTATGAAGCGCTTAAGGAAAATCTGCTGGTTTCGGAAGCTGTTGATAAAATAAGAAAGGACGGTATTGATAAAGAGACCGTCAATAACTGTTATGTGCTTAATCAGAAGCGCCAGTTAATCGGAATAGTTACCCTGCGTTCCCTGCTTTTTGCAAGTCCGGATGATAAAATTGAGGATATCATGACGGAGAATGTTATTTCCGTGAATACCCACACGGATCAGGAGGAGGTTGCAAGAGATATTCAGAAGTATGACTTCTCTGCCATGCCGGTTGTTGACAGTGAGAACAGACTTGTAGGAATTATTACTGTAGATGATATCATGGATATTGTTGAGCAGGAAGCAACGGAAGATATCGAAATGATGGCCGCTATCAGTCCCATGGATGTCCCGTACAGCAGGACGGGTGTTTTTGAAACCTACAGAAAAAGAATTCCCTGGCTTCTTCTCCTGATGCTTTCGTCAACCTTTACCGGAATGATAATCAGCTATTATGAGGATGCGTTAAGCGCATGTATTGTTCTGACATCATTCATTCCGATGTTGATGGGAACCGGCGGAAATGCAGGAAGCCAGTCATCGGTTTCAATAATTCGTGCGTTATCACTGGATGAGCTTTCATTTAGGGACCTTCCGAGGATTGTCTGGAAGGAAGCAAGAGTTTCGATAATGATCGGAGCTACACTTTCGGTTATTAATTTGGTTAAGCTTATTTTCCTTGACAGACTTGATTTTACGGTAGCTCTTGTAATCAGCTTAACTTTGATGGTAACCGTCATTATCGCTAAGATAACCGGATGTGCATTGCCGATGATAGCGAAGAAAATCGGATTTGATCCTGCCGTAATGGCAAGTCCCTTTATTACAACAATAGTTGATGCATTATCATTATTTATTTACTTTATATTTGCTACAATGCTTCTGGGCTTAACAGTCTGAATATGAGGAGATTATGATGACTGAGAATTACAATGTGATAGACGACAGCAATTATAATGAAATGTTCTGGACATTTCCCGGAATGATTGCCTGTTATGCAATAAAAGATAAAATGGAATTATTGCATGCAAATGAAAATTTCTATAAATATTTTGAAGAAAGTGCTGAGGAGTATTCAAATATCGGTTTTAAGTATGTAGAACCGGAATTTGTTGATAAGATATACAGAGAGGATTATGAAAAATTCCAAAAGCACGAGCCGGTACTTATTGATATTCCGCTCCGTATGAAGAATTCGGAGACTGCATGGGTAAGATTTGACGGAAAATATGCATATACGCGTGAGAATTATCCGGTATATCATGCGGTTATTACGGATATCACGGAGATGAAGCTTTCTCTTGAAAAAACCGTAAAGCAGCATGAAGAGGACAAAGTGCGCCTTGAGGGTATTGAGAGAGACCGTCTGACAAAGCTGTACAGCCGAATCCTCGGTGAGGAGAAAATCAAGGAATATCTCAGTAAGGAGGTTGACCGGGTAAGCAGCTTTCTGATGATTGATATCGATATGTTCAAGAAGATTAATAATGCATACGGATATATCTTTGGTGACAGTGTTTTAAGAGAGCTTGCACAGATAATAAAGAATTGCTGCGGAGCTGAGTCAATATGTTCCCGATATAATACCGACGTTTTTGTTGCATTTATTCCGGACACTGACAGGAACGATGCAATTGCGCTTGCTAAGCAGATATGCAATGAGGCACGTAATATATATTCCGGTGAAAACGAAGAAATATCTATATCCTGCTCAATCGGCATTTCAAGCTCCGGACTTACAAAGGATTACAGTAAGCTGTATCAGTATGCCAACAGCACATTAGCCTATGTAAAGAAGCACAGACGAGGCTACTATGCTTACTATCTTGATTTCTCGGATCAGACGGGTCAGCTGCTCGGATATGAATATTTGCAGCTTCCCGAGAGAGTTGACCGGAGTGTAATAAGTGAGAAGAGTATTGATGATATTGTATCCTATTCCTTCAGTATTCTTGAACAGAGCAAGGATGTACGAAGCGGTATTAAGCTGTTGCTCACCAGAATTGCAAAGCAATACGGTCTTGATATAATTGCCACCTACAAGAACGACAGAATGTATATGAATAACAGTACCGAGTTCTACTGGTGTACGGATATTGCAAGACCCTATATGCATGTAAATTATAATTACAGAGATGAATCTTATTTCAATAATCTTCTCGAACAGCTTTCTGATGAAGGCTATGTAATTATAACGGATGAGAATTCAAAGGACTTTGAGATTACAAAGATTTTCAGGGAGCGTGTTACAACCGATAATGAATATTCGTTTTTATTATATGCGAATTATTCTGCGAGTGAATTTATCGGATATACGGTATTCGGAAATCTGCTGAAGCGAAGAGAATGGGCAGAGGATGAGAAAAAGTGTCTTATTGAGGTTTCAAAGATAATCAGTTCATATATCGAGAAGGCAAATGCTGATAATGCAAGCAGGGCAAAAAGTGAGTTTCTTTCGAGAATGTCACATGAGATCAGGACTCCGATGAATGCGATTATAGGAATGACCAATATTGCCCGTGAGCTTATGAAGCCCTTTTACAGATATTATATTGAAAAGGACAATCAGGATGCAGATCAAAACGCGGACAGCGAAAGTGCGCCCGACGGAATCGGCGAGTTGATAATAAGAACGGGTAATTATCTTAAGAAAATAGATTCATCAACAAAATATCTGCTTTCACTGGTTAATGACATTCTTGATATGTCAAAAATCGAAGACGGCAAGATGAGAATCGTATATGAAAAGATTGACCTTGATAAGGTTCTGAATAATGTTGAGCTTGTTATCAGACAGCAGGCTGAGCAGAAACAGATAAGTCTTATTATTGAAAGAGGCTATGAACACAGTCTTGTTATGTGTGATGAGCTGAGGCTGTCGCAGACGCTGGTGAATATTGCCGGGAATGCGGTAAAATTTACTCCGGTAGGCGGTAAAATTGTTATTTCCGTAAAGGAGCTTGAAGCCTGCGGAGCAGATACTTCAATATCATTTTCCGTAAAGGATAACGGAATAGGTATAGCTGAAGATAAAATTGCCAAGATATTCAAACCCTTCGAGCAGGCTGATGAGACGACATCAAAGAATTTTGGCGGCTCAGGACTTGGTCTTGCAATATGCAATACAATTGTAAGACTTATGGAAAGTGAGCTTAAGTGTGACAGCGTTGTGGGAGAGGGAACGGAATTCTCATTTGTACTTAAGCTTAAGCTTGCCGAGAGCGGTCCGAATGAACTTGAGGACGCCCTTTATGATGAGGTTTCATATGATTTTACCGGAAAGAATATTCTTCTGGTTGAGGATAATGAGCTTAACTCAGAGATTGCCGTGACAATTCTTGAAATGGCAGGTGCCAAGGTGGATGTCGCACAAAACGGTCAGATTGCAGTTGATAAGTTCTGCATGAACGGATGCAGATATTATAATGCAATATTAATGGATGTAAGAATGCCTGTCATGGACGGTCTTGAAGCAACAAAGACTATCAGAAGCTCAGGTAAGGATGATTCGCTTACAATCCCTATAATTGCAATGAGCGCAAATGCCTTTGAGGAGGATATAAATACATCGCTGAAAAGCGGAATGAATGACCATTTATCAAAGCCGATTGATATAAAACGGCTGTATTCGGTACTAAGCAAATATATAGTATAGAACTCATGTAAAATATGGAGGAGATATGAAAAGTATAATTGAAGTGATATCGGAGAAGATTAAAAACGCATTTACTGAGTGCGGATATGAGGAGCGGTTCGGAATCGTTAATATTTCAAATCGCCCCGATTTATGCCAGTATCAGTGCAACGGTGCAATGGCAGCCGCAAAGCAGTATAAAAAGGCTCCGGCAGTGATTGCGGGCGAGGTGTGTGAAAAGCTTGCCGGAGATGATTTTTTCTCTCAGGCAGAGGCGGTTAACCCGGGCTTTATTAATCTTTCGGTCAGTGATTATTCACTTGCGGAATTTGTTCAGCAGATTGCCGTATCGGATAAATTCGGATATGAGCCGCAAAATACTGGAAGGACTGCGATGGTTGACTATGGCGGTGCAAATGTTGCAAAGCCTCTGCATATCGGTCATCTTCGTTCTGCGGTTATCGGTGAAAGTGTTAAGCGCTTGTTAAAGTATGACGGCTATAACACTATCGGTGATGCGCATCTTGGTGACTGGGGTCTTCAGATGGGACTTATCATCAATGAGATGAAAAAAAGGCAGCCGGATCTGTGCTATTTTGATGAAAGCTATGAGGGTGAATATCCGAAGGAGGCTCCGTTTACCATTAGCGAGCTTGAGGAAATTTATCCGTTTGCAAGCGGATATGCTAAGGAGCATGAGGATTATAAGGAGGAAGCAAGACAGGCTACCTATGAGCTCCAGCAGGGAAGACGTGGTTATTATGCACTTTGGCAGCATATTGTTAATGTGTCGGTTGCGGATCTTAAAAAGAATTATGATAATCTGAACGTACACTTTGAACTTTGGAAGAAGGAAAGTGATGCAAACGAATATATTCCCGCAATGATTGAGGATATGAAAAATAAAGGAATAGCAAGGCTTGATGAGGGTGCGCTCGTTGTTGATGTTGCTGCTGAGAGCGATACAAAGGAGATGCCTCCCTGTATTCTCTTAAAATCTGACGGAGCGGCACTTTATGCATCAACGGATCTTGCAACGCTTGTTGAAAGAGAATTATTGTACAAGCCTGACAGAATCGTGTATGTTACCGACAAGCGTCAGAGCCTGCATTTTGAGCAGGTGTTCAGGGTTTCAAGAAAGGCAGGAATTGTGAGGGATGAGGTAGTGCTTGATCATCTCGGCTTCGGAACAATGAACGGAAAGGACGGAAAGCCCTTTAAAACCAGAGACGGCGGAGTTTTAAGGCTTGAATTCCTCATTGACGATATAGCGGAAGCGGTATTTAAAAAGATGGAAGACCGTGATATGACTGTGGAGGAGGCAAGAGAGATTTCGAAGATAGTAGGTCTTGCTGCTCTTAAATACGGTGATCTTTCAAATCAGGCTTCAAAGGATTATGTTTTCGATGTTGAAAGATTTGCTTCCTTTGAAGGAAACACAGGTCCGTACATTCTTTATACAATGGTACGAATCAAGTCAATACTTGAAAAGTATGCAAAGGAAAACGCAAGAGAGGTTGCGGAGCTCAGGAATGAAATAAGGAGCGGCAGCTTTGCTTTATATCACGGAAATAAAGAAGCCGAAAGATACGGAGAAAGTGAAAGAAAGCTTATGCTTTCGATAGCTGCCTTCCATGACGCGGTTTCACGTGCCGCTCTTGAGCTTGCTCCTCATAAGCTTTGCTCATATATATATGAGCTTGCGAATGCATTTAACAGCTTCTATCATGAGAACCGAATAATAGCTCAAGAGAATAAAACCGTACAGGAGGAATGGATAGCGCTTATTGTTACCGCGCTTGGTGTTCTTGAGGAATCAATTGAACTTCTGGCTGTAAACGCACCGGATAAGATGTAAGGGGGTTACAATGTTTATTGGGAGAAAGGATGAGCTAAAGCAGCTTGAAAGCATATATGCTTCGGCTCACAGTAATTTAATTGTTTTATACGGAAGAGACGGTATCGGAAAGACAAGTCTTGTTCTCAAATTCTGCGAGGATAAGAGCAGTATCTACTATAAAGCGGTTGAATGTACAGAGAAGGAACAGCTTGAGAGATTTAACAGTGTCCTTGAGGGAGAAGAATTTAAGGTGCTTCCCGGTAACGGGAAAAGAATCATAGTGATTGATGAATTCAGACTTTTACTGGGAGCTTCTTTAAACGAGAAGATTATCGAATTATATTCGGATGAAGAAAGCTACGGGAAGGTTATGATTGTTTTGATTTCTTCCTCGGTAAACTGGGTGGAAAACAGTATGGTTCGCGATTCAAAAGAGCTTGCCAGAAGAATTACGGGTCTGATAAAGCTTAAGGAGCTGAGCTTTGCAGAAATGGTAGACTGGTTTCCGAAGGCTCAGATTGAAGACTGTATTATTATCAGGGCACTGCTCGGCGGAGTGCCGAAGTATCTTACGCTGTGGCAGGAAAACCGAAGAGTAAAGGAAAACATAATATCGTTGTTTTTTAGCCAGGGCTCTTCCTTTATCAGGGAGCCGGAGTACTTATTAAAGCTTGAACTGAGGGAGCTTAACGCATATAATACCATACTTACCGCACTTGCATCCGGAAAGTATAAGCTTAATGACATATATGCATATACGGGTTTTTCCCGTGCCAAAATAAGCGTATATTTAAAGAATCTGATTCAGATGGATATTGTGGAAAAAATATTCTCATATAATGTAAGAAAAAGTGAGAATACACAGAAGGGTCTGTACAGGATAAAGGATAACTTTATTAATTTCTATTATGCTTATGTTTTTCCCAATGTATCTGATATTGAGCTTGGCAAGGGAAGAAATGTGTACGAGAATAAGTATGTCCCCGACAGCGAAAGATATATGAGACAGCATTTTTCCGATGTCTGCAAGGAATATCTGGAGCTTATGTCAAGGTATGGTAAGCTGAAGAATAAATATACTGACTGGAGAAGCTGGTTCGGTAAAACAGGAACTCTTGATGTTGTCGCATCAGATGCAGATAAGAATATTCTTGTTGCGGTTTGCTGCTATGACAATAAGAAAACAGACGAGGATTTTATTTCGGAGCTAAAGGAAATTCTTGAGTCGGCAGGCTTAAGACCCGCCGAAATTTATATTTTCTCGAAATCAGGATTTACATCCGCACTTGCTGCAAGGGCAAAGGCTGACGGAATCATGACGGTTGAGATGAGCGATTTATAATTTGACATATATAAATTGCATTGGTACAATAATTATATTAAAGCTTTACAGGAGGAGAAGAGATGTTAAGGGACAGAATAAAGCATGCCTGCAAGATGTCATCTTTTGTTTTAGCATTTGCACTTGTGCTGATAATATGCCTGACATATTCAGATAGAATAAATGTATCTGCAGAGGATGAAGACTGGGTACATTATGTAGGAGTAGCGACAGGAAAGGTTAATGTCCGTACAGGTCCCGGTCAGGAGTATGACAGGGTAACTACGGCAGACGGAACAGCGGTTCAGCTTCAGCCGCAGGAAGAGGTTGTAATTATTGGCGAGGATGTTGCTTCAGATACCGGTATCGTGTGGTTTGAGATTGAGTTCAAACGCGGTGATGAGACAATAAAAGGCTTTTCAACAAGTACCTATCTTTCAAAGGATGAGGCAAGAATGATAACGCCTTCACCCTTGCCTACGCCCACACCTACACCGTCGCCGACACCCACACCGTCACCGGAGCCGACGGCACCCGAACCGACTAAGGAATTACTTCCCGAATCGGACCAGCCTGCAAACTCAAAGGATAAATTATTGTTCATTATCCTCGCGGTTATTGCAGTTGCCGTAATATTCCTTATACTTATTATTGTTCTTAACATAATCCGTTCAAAGAGCGGAAGGAAGAAGACAACCGTATCACGTAAGGTTGATAAGCTTAAGAAGCTGAACATCGACGGAGGCAGCAATAACGGAAGAAAGCGTCCTGAGATAAGAAGACTCAGCGATGAACCGCCTGTGGCAGAGGAAGTAAGAAAGGATGTTTATCTTAAGGCTCAGTATGATTATTCTGAGTATACAGAGGGTGCATCGGGTGATGAGCTTAAGAAGAATGCTACGAGAGAAGCAGATGAGAAGAAGGCATTAAGAACCGCCATTGAAAGACTTCAGGAGCATGACATTGTTATTCATAAGTATTTTGGTGAGGGCGAGGTCTATGACAATTCTGATGTGAAGCTTCTTGAGGTAAGATTCGGAAATGATGTAAGATTCCTCAATAAGGAAAGTCTTGTATCAAAGAAGCTGCTTGAGGTTTGCGACGAAGAAGAGCAGGTTGTCGCAAGAAGAAGAAATTCACGCAGAAGATCAAATAGAAACAGAAACGAATAATAAATCAAAATCGCTGCAGATGTAAGGTCTGCAGCGATTGGTTTTATAAGATATTATTCGGAAAGATATTGGGAGTATTTTTCAAGAACCTCAGCCATTGCCTTTACTCCGGGGGCACCGACTGTATTACGTTTTTCAACACAGGTTTTCAGGGAAATAGCCTCGTAAATATCAGTATCGAATACGGGTGATATGGCCTTGTATTCTTCGATTGACATATCGTCAAGTGAGATTTGGCGCTCAATGCAGAAGAGTACAAGTCTGCCTACAATACCGTGTGCATCTCTGAAGGGTACGCCCTTGTTTACAAGATAATCGGCAGCATCGGTTGCATTTGTAAAGCCGCATTTAGCACTTGATTCCATATTGTCTTTATTAAAGCTGATTGATGCAAGCATGCCGGTAAAAAGTGTAACACATCCGCTTACGGTATCGACAGCATCAAAGAACATTTCCTTGTCCTCCTGCATGTCCTTATTGTAGGCAAGAGGAAGACCCTTGAGGGTTGTAAGCATTGAAATAAGCGCTCCGTATACGCGGCCTGTTTTTCCGCGGATAAGCTCGGCGATATCGGGATTCTTCTTTTGAGGCATAATGCTGCTTCCGGTAGAAAATGTATCATCGATTTCAACAAAGCGGTATTCATTTGTATTCCAGATGATGATTTCCTCGCAGAAGCGTGAAAGATGCATCATTATTGTTGAAAAAGCGCTGAGCAGTTCAATGATATAATCCCTGTCTGATACAGAATCCATACTGTTAAGCGTAGCTGCCTCAAAGTCGAGCAGCTTTGCGGTATATTCCCTGTCAAGAGGATAGGTGGTTCCTGCGAGAGCACCGGAGCCGAGAGGACAGAAGTTGAGTCGTTTATATATATCGGCTAAGCGCTGACGGTCACGTCTGAACATTTCAAAGTATGCACCGAGATGATGCGCGAGAGTAACAGGCTGGGCTTTTTGAAGATGAGTAAAGCCGGGCATGTATGTATCTGTATTCTCTTTCATAACCGAGAAAAGCTCCTGAAGAAGAAGCTTGAGCTTAGCGTCAAGCTCAGTAATCACATCACGTGAGTAAAGCTTCATGTCAAGTGCAACCTGGTCATTTCTGCTTCTGCCCGTATGAAGGCGTTTTCCTGCCTCACCGATGCGTGCTGTAAGCTCAGCCTCCACGAAGCTGTGAATATCTTCATAGCTTTCATCAATTGTCAGAATGCCGGCATTAATGTCATTGAGTATTGAATTTAATCCGTCCTTTATTCTGGTACAATCCTCGGAAGAAATGATACCCTGTTTTCCGAGCATCTCAACATGGGCAAGGCTGCCCTTAATATCCTGACTGTAAAAGCGTTTATCAAAACCGATGGAAGCATTGAATTGTGCAACAAGTTCGTCTGTTTCCCTGGTAAAACGTCCGCCCCAAAGCTTCATGATAACCTCCGTATAGTTATTCTTTTTATTCTTATGGTATTATAACTGTTGTTTCAATTATAAGCAAGGAAAACGCAGAAATTAAGTGCTAATAAATCTTGAAATATCATAATACTCTTTGTATAATAATTGAATGGAACAGAGGATATTTGAAAAGGGAGCGGAATATGAACAGAAGGAATGATACGGAAGTTATTATAAACAATAAAAGATATACGCTTACCGGCTACGAAAGCGAAGAGTATTTGCAGAAAATAGCTGCTTTTCTTAACAATAAAAGCAATGATATGAAAAAGCAGGAAATATACAAATCTCTTGATTCCGATATGCGCCAGATTCTGCTTCAGATAAATCTCGCCGATGAGTATTTCAGGATGAAGAGACAATACGAGGAAAGTGAAGCCGACAGTGATTCAAAGAGTAATGAGATATATTCGCTTAAGCATGAGATAATGAGTCTTCAGGCGAAGTTGGAGACGGCCAAGATGGAGATTGAGCAGCTTAAGAAGGAAAATATTGAGGAACAGAAGAAGAACGTTAAGCTTGAAACAGAGCTTGCCTCAGAGAGAAAGAAAAAGGTTAAAGGACAAAGGGAGCTTTAGGCTCCCTTAAATTATATACTATCATGATTGAATTCGGAAAT
>JAZNKQ010000098.1:0-23371 GCA_045578645.1 Lachnospiraceae bacterium | reverse complement strand
GCAT
Organism: Lachnospiraceae bacterium; assembly: GCA_045578645.1. Lineage (GTDB taxonomy): Bacteria > Bacillota > Clostridia > Lachnospirales > Lachnospiraceae > RUG11977. Next base: position 23,367 of record JAZNKQ010000098.1, on the reverse strand, counting down.
GGGGTCTGATGAGTGACCTTGCCTCCTGCGACGATATAAGCGGAAACGTATTTCTTTATGATATTGACCTGGATGCAGCAAAGAATAACGAAATCATCGGCAACAAATATAACCATGCCGAAGGTGCTAAGTCCACTTGGCATTACAAAGCAGTGGAAACGATTGACGAAGCCTTAAGCGGTGCGGACTTTGTCATCATCTCCATTCTCCCCGGCACCTTCGACGAGATGGAATCCGACGTACATACTCCCGAAAAATACGGCATCTGGCAGCCGGTCGGTGACACGACAGGTCCGGGCGGAATTTTACGTGCGATGCGAACTCTTCCGATGTACGAATTCTTTGGCACCAAAATCAAAGAACACTGTCCCGATGCATGGGTAATCAACTATACAAATCCGATGTCGGTATGCGTCCGCTCTTTATACCTTACCTTCCCTAAGATAAAGGCCTTCGGCTGCTGCCACGAGGTATTCGGAACGCAGAAATTCCTTGTAAATGTATTAAAGGAAACAGAGGGCTTTGAAAATGTTTCAAGAGATGAAATCAAGGCAAATGTTGTCGGCGTAAATCATTTTACCTGGATTACATCGGCACAGTATCAGGGCACCGACCTCTATTCCGTATATGACAGATTCATTGATAAATACTACGAAACAGGCTACGGAAATCCTTCTGACGATAACTGGATGAACAGTAACTTTACAAGCTTTGAGCGTGTAAAGATGGACCTCTTCCGCCGCTTCGGAGTAATGGCTGCCGCAGGTGACAGACATCTTGCCGAGTTCTGTCCCGGCGACTGGTATCTCAAGGATCCCGATACAGTTGATAAATGGGGCTTTAAGCTGACAAAGGTTTCATGGCGTAAGGAGGATTTGAAAAAGCGTCTCGAGCGCAGCGAAAGACTCTACTCAGGTGAGGAGAGCTTTAAGCTTAAGGAAACCGGTGAGGAAGGCGTACAGCAGATGCGCGCTCTGCTCGGTCTTCGCGAGCTTGTTACCAATGTTAACATTCCCAATGTCGGTCAGATTCCCAATCTTCCGATTGGTGCCATAGTTGAAACAAATGCCGTATTCAGGGCAAACTCCCTGTGTCCCGTTTTCGCGGGCAGCATACCCGAGTCAATATATCCGCTCGTTGCCAAGGCCTGCGGCGAAGAAGAGCTTACCGCCAAGGCTGCTGTTGCACGTAATCTCGAAATGGCATTTAACGTATTTATTAATGACCCTAACATCCGTCTTTCACATAATGATGCCAGAGCATTATTTGATGAAATGATAAAAAATACATCAGAATATTTAAAAGAATATAAATAAACGGAACCAAAACAGCCTCCCTCGCGTCTATATGTCAGAAAGCATATAACACAAGGGAGGTTATTTTATGAAAAACACAATAAAGAAAACATGTACAATATTCCTAATAATTCTCAGTCTGCTTCTTTGCGCATGCTCCTCCGCCAAAAGTGACTCAAGGGCAGAAAGCCATGCCGTGTCGGATACAACCACGGCCTCCGCGCCCTCTTCCGCCTCTGCAGGCTCCGCTGACATCGCCTACGGAAGCGCAGAATTAAAGTCCTTCGGCTCCCTTTCTTCATCCTCGGCAACTGCCGATACAGCGGCTCCTGCTGAAGGATACGAGCCCGCTTACAAAAACAGCTTTGAAGCGGAAGCAGAATTCACAGATGAAGAATTCCCCGTCTCCGATACAATTGCAGCAGATGTTCTGATTACTGAGGGCGAAATTATTATTACCGAGCCCTATGCTCCAAAGCCTCAGTCAGGACTTCTCACCGCCGGTGAGTGGAATGACAATGAAAACTTCAGCTTCCTGCTCAATCTTATAGCATCGCAGTCATCCGATAATAGCGGTACTGTTCCCGAAACTGCTCACTATTCACATTTTGAACGTTGGTCACTTTACCCCTTTAACAGAGTAGCCGTTCACCTTGTCTGTGAAACTCCTGCCGGCTCTGCTGACCTTGAGGGCGCTGAGCTTACGCTTAAGGCAGATAACGGAAGCACCCTTTTCACCGCCGTATCCGATAATAAGGGAATGGCATATCTCTTCTACAATCTGAACGGTGGCAGCGCAGCTCCGTATGCAATATCAGTTTCGTTTATGGGCAGCACTCATGAATACATTCTTACTGACAGTGATATATCAAATATCACACCTGTTGAAATAAAGCTTTCTTCATCCGCAGGTAATGCCGGTCAGACTCTTGACCTTATGTTTGTAATCGACACAACAGGTTCAATGGGCGACGAAATATCATATCTTCAGGCTGAGCTTGAGGACATAATAAACCATGTTAAAAATGATAACTCGAATATACCCACCCGCCTCAGTGTAAACTTCTACCGCGACCACGGTGATGACTATATTGTCCGCAGCTATCCCTTCGACACTGATATAGACAGCCAGCTTTCATACCTTGCTTCAGAATATGCGGCAGGCGGCGGAGATTATGAGGAGGCCGTTGATGAAGCACTTTATGATGCAATCTATATGCACGAGTGGAATGCCGACAGTACAAAGCTTCTCTTCCTTGTACTTGATGCTCCGCCCCACAAAACAAATTCGATTATCTCCGGACTCTCCCAGACAATCGGACAGGCAGCAAAGCTTGGAATCAGAATAATACCGGTTGCCTCAAGCGGTATTGATAAAGAAACCGAATTTCTTCTCCGTACCTTTGCAATGACAACCGGCGGAACCTACACATTTCTGACTGATGACAGCGGAATCGGCGGTTCACATATCGAACCTACCATAGGCGATTATGAGGTTAAGAAGCTCAATGACCTGATTACCGAAATCATCAATTCATATCTTGAATAGAAGCCTGCTTCTTTGCAAAAAAGGACCTCCGAAATCTTACCTCGGAGGTCCTTTGTATTAATTTACCCAGCCCTTTATCGTATCAACCTTTTCCTTAATCTTTCTTCTTGATAACGGAAATTCATAAAAATGTGTATTCTTTCTCCAGCTCTCCGAGCGAAGCAGGTTTGAATTTGCATCCTGCGTCAGAAGCAGCATGGGAACTCGCATTTCCTCTGCCTTCTCACGGATACGCGCTAACAGATATCCGTAATTATCGGCATCTACGATAATGATATCCGGCTTATACTCATCCAGCCGCGCAAGTGACTGTAATGCCGAGGGAGCCCGTTCCAAAAAGTAATAATCGGAAAGATAGCCGCTTAGCAGCGTATATAAAAAGTCAAACTCCTCAAACACAAACAGCTTTCTTCTGAAGGACTCCGCTACACTGTTTAGACACTCATCAAGTCTCTCAAGAAGAACATTCTTCTGAATCGGCTTTATTACAAAGCCGGCAGCACCAAGCTTCACGCATTCACGGACAGTTTTGACTCCGGCCATTCCGGTCTGAAACAAAATCGGAACATTCGCGCAGCCCTCAATAAGGCGTATTTCCTTATACAATTCCTTTCCGTCAACATCAGGCATGGCAATATCCAAAAGAATAACATCAGGCACGTTTTTACTGAGCTGTGCTATAGCCTCTTTCTTTGTTCTGACTGTACGCACACGGTATTTCGCTCCCAGATACAATTCCACGATATCGAGAATTGCGGGGTCATCGTCAACTACCAGTATCGATTTCTGCTCGGTCTTCGGACGAAGCTCCAGAGTATCTACAACCCACTTGATTGCATCCTCTCTTAATGCCGGTAAAATAAGATATCCTGTCTTTCCCGGCTCATCGTACTTCCTAACCTCAAGCTCCATATCCGGATTTACCATAAACAGAACCGGTACATCCTTCGATGCCTGCATATTTCTTATTCTCTTGTATACAGCAATTCCGTCCAGATTACCGTACTCCATGCATATAATAATGGCATCGGGATTTATATGAATTATCTGATTAAAAGCATGCAGCGGCGTATCAGAGTTATAAATCCTGTAGTCCCAACCCTGATATGTATTTTCGCCCCCGGCCATTATTTTGTCATTAATAACCAGAATGTGAACCATAAAACGCTATTCCTCCGTCTTATCCTCTGCAAAGTCATCAAGAAGCATTACTATACCTGTCCAATCGCTGTCATCCAGCATTCTCTTCATATTGGTGAATACTGTCTTTTCCCGTGGCGGAAGCTCAAAGAACTCGAGAATTCCGAACAAATCCCTTGCATCGGAATATCGCTCCTCGCAAATACTGCTGCGTATTTCCGCAAAGGTCTGCATATATTCCTCCTGCTCGGCACTCATAACAGCTTCTCCGTCAGAAGCAGCCTCCTTATCGGCTTCATATTCCTCCATGCCGCTGATATACCTTTTCAGTGCTTCAGCAAATTCACCGTATTCCTTAACCAGCCTGTCATGATTTTTCTTAAGCTCATCAATATTGCCTTCCTTGCCTGCCATTTCCTGAGCACGCGCAATTTCGGCAATCTTATCGGCACCTACGGTCGCAGCATTGCTTTTAAGTGCATGAACTTCAACTGTATAATTCTTATAGTTCTCTGCTTCCAGAAGCTCCTGCACCTTTTTAAGCTTTTCGTCCGCATATCTGAAAACAATTCCGAGTATTTCCCTATACTGTTCAGCATCTCCGCCACAATTTGTGATGCCCTTTTCCTGATTTATATATGCGGGAAGTACCGGCTTTATTTTTCTCTTTGCCGCTTTACTTTCAGTCTTTGCCAATTCAACCTCTGCAGTCAGAGTCTGACTTCCTCCCGGAAGATATTGCTCAAGAAGGAATTCCAGCGTCTTTATTGCAATAGGCTTTGAAGCATAGTCTGTGAAGCCTTCACCAAGCAAAATATTCCTTGTTCCCGCTATTGCATTTGCAGTAAGAGCTATAATAGGCATGTTTTTCCGCTCGCCGCCGAGTGCCCTTATTGCCTTCATTGCTTCCACGCCGTCCATTCCCGGCATCATCTGATCCATAAAGATGATATCATAATGATTGTTCCTTGCAAGCTCAACGGCCTCTTCACCGCCGCCCGCCAATTCGGGAACGATTCTGAACTGCTTAAGGAAGCTCTGCATAAGCTGAAGATTAACCCTGTTATCATCAACAACCAGTATTTTTGCATCAGGCGCACATATTGAAGGACTGCTCAAGCCGGATGCTTTTTCATTCTTTTCATCCTGCTTATTTCTAATCTCATTAATCGGCTTTTCGTCCACAATTCTCTGCTTAAGTCTGATTACAACAGTAGTTCCGACTCCGTATTCGCTTTCGATATGTATTGAACCGCCCATCATCTCAAGAAGTGACTTCGTAATCGACAAACCGAGTCCCGTTCCCTCAACGCCGTAGTTCCGCTTCGTATCCACCTGTTCAAAATCGATATAAAGCTTGTTCATATCGTCTTTCTTTATTCCGATTCCGGTATCGGATATAATGAAGGAAAGCTCAAGCCTGTCATCGCTCTCCCGCTCCCATTCGGCAATCATCTTGACACTTCCGTCATTGGTGTACTTAATCGCATTGCTTACGATATTAAACAAAATCTGTCTGATACGTATTTTGTCACCGTAAAGCACCGAAGGGATATCCTGCTCAAGGGATGCCAGAAAACGCAGTCCCTTTTTCTCGGCGGGCATTGACATGATATCGGTTATCTCATTAAACAGCTGCTCAATCCTGTATTCATCTTCGATAATCTCAAGCTTACCCTGCTCAATTTTTGAAAAATCAAGTATATCGTTAATTATATGCAAAAGACTTGTTGATGAGCTTCGCATTGCCCTTGCATAATTTCTGCCACTCTCGGTCGTAACCTCATTAATAAGCAGGTCTGAGTAGCCGACAATTGCATTCATAGGAGTTCTTATCTCATGCGACATGCTTGCAAGGAATCTGCTCTTAGACTGATTCGCAGCATCCGCCTGATTTCTCAGACTCTGCATCTCCTCAAGCATATTATGCATATCCGTTACATCAACCAGAGTCGCACAGTATCCTGTTATCCGCTCATAATGATATACGGGTGAAAGGTGCCGCACCATATGTCTTCCGTTTTTTTCATAATTCAGGGGACCGTCTATGTTCTCAAACAGGAAATTATATTCCTCGGGAAGAAGATTTCCTTTATGCTCTGAAAGCTCGGGGAACAATTCCTCGGCAGCCCTGTTCATGTCCTTCAAATAATGCCTGTAATCGATAATCAGCATTGCATCCGACATTGTTTCAACAATATTATCACGTGCGGAAACCACGACGTCAATAAGATTAAACTTGCGTATAGCATATACAAGCGCTCCGCAACCTACCGTTAATGCAATGCCGAGAATACTGAGCCCGTACCCGTTTGCTATGATGCTCACCGGATAGAAAACGGCAAATATTCCGATTAGCGGCAATAATCGTTTATATGTCCGCCGTTCATCCGCATCTTTACTCTTCCTTATCTCATAGAATATCAGAACCATTGAATAAAGAATTGCAATAAATGACAAAACGCGGTCAAAATTCATATACGGCTGTTTACTGTAATTAAGAATATACCCGCCGGTATCTAAAGCCACAAACTCAAATGAGCTGAATAAAATATGCAAATGCCTATCCAAAACCAAAAAAACCCATAGCAAAATAGCCTTCATTCCGAGTATCGCCGTTATTGCAACTGACATCTTACGATTAAGAAGCCTCGATGTAAACATATAACACATCGCCGGAAGAAAGGCCGACGCAAAAACAGCCATATATAAGTATGCCACTGCAACTTCCTGCGTATCTGCCAGAGTCTGCATCAGGCAGGCATAGTTAAATGCAAATACATTAACCGCAAATACCATCATTGTTTTCTGCTCAAACGAAGCACGCTGCTGCAAAACAATGCATGCCATTATAAAGGTTGCCGTAGCGGCGGCGGCCAGTAAAATAACCATCACTGTATTTATCATCAGGCACCTCCCGTACGTCTTCTAACGTATATACAAAATCTGTATTCCAGATTGTAATATGTCTGCTCCTCCGATTCGGATACGCATTCCCACTCACTGTCATTATCAATTCGCGGAAAATAGGTATCTGCCTGATACTCGTAATCTATCCGCGTAACATATGCCGTATCGCAGTAAGGAAGTAATTGCTTATATACGCTCTCTCCTCCGATTACGTATACATTGTCGGTATCGACATCCTTTATGCTCCTTTTCAGCTCATCGATGCTGTGCACAACCTCCGCGTCAATCATTGAGTAGCCTTTATTGGATGACAGGATAATATTCCGCCTGCTCTTTAAGGGTCTCCCGCCCGGAAAGGTATCCATAGTCTTTCGCCCCAGAACTACGACTTTTCCGATTGTCTCATCTCTGAAGAACCGCTGATCGGCAGGTATGCTTACCAGAAGCTGCCCTCTGTATCCGATAGCCCAGTTTTTATCCACGGCAACAATTAATTTCATATATAGTCATACCTTTCGCATTATCCTGTAATTAGGCGAACTCTAAAAAATGTCTCATGGTTCAGCATTTCTACAGAGCAATTCGCATATACACAAATTTTAGCACAATATTAACTAAAAGAGAAGTCAAATCTTGCCTGACTTCTCTTTTTTTACGATTTTCTTTTATATTGCCATCGGGATATTCTCAACCTTAGGTCCAAACCTGTAATTATCCAGTCTGACATCCTCAGGAGTAAAGTCATAAAAGTCCTTCACCTCGGGATTCAGCCAGAAATCAGGTGCCGGATATGTCGGCCTTGTAATAAGCTCCTTTATGATGTCGATATGCCTGTCATAAATATGCGCATCCGCGATTACATGTATAAATTCGCCTACCTGCATGTCGCACACCTGCGCAAGCATATGGGTCAGAACGGCATACTGGCATACATTCCAGGTATTTGCCGCCAGAATATCCTGCGAGCGCTGATTAAGAATCGAATTCAGTACCAGCTTACCGCCATCCTTAGGCTTTGTAACGTTAAAGGTTACACTGTACGCACAGGGATAGAGCATCATCTCCGATAAATCCTGATGAACATACAGATTGGTAATTATTCGTCTGCTGAAGGGATTATTCTTCAGGTCATAAATTACCCTGTCAACCTGATCAAACATACCCTCTTTATATTTGTGCTTAATTCCGAGCTGATAACCGTATGCCTTTCCGATTGTCCCGTTCTCATCAGTCCACTCGTCCCACACACCGCTGTTCAGCTCACTGACCTTATTGGATTTTTTCTGCCATATCCAGAGCATCTCATCGATACAGGATTTAATCGGAGTCCGTCTCAACGTAAGTGCCGGAAATTCCGCCGCCAGATCATAGCGGTTGATTACTCCGAACTTCTTAATTGTGTAAGCAGCCGTTCCGTCCTCCCAGTGAGGTCTTACCTTCTCACCCTCGGTACTGGTTCCGTTTTCGATGATATCCCTGCACATATCAATGAACAGCTTGTCAGCGTAGCTCATCAGTTCACCCCGAGCTTTTCACTCAGCTTCTTTATTGTATCATCAAGACAGCCCTCAACAAAAGGAACCTTAAGTCCTACCTCGGGAAGCATATCTGAGAAGAACATGCTTGCGGAAAGATTACAAAGCTTAAGATAGCTTTCCCATGCAGTCTTATAATCCTCATCCATCCACGCCTTGTACTGGAGCGCGCATGCCTGTGCGATACAGTAGTCAATATAGTAGAAAGGAGTCTGATAAATATGCGCCTGTCTCTGCCATAAACCGCCGCTGTTATAGAACTCGTTATCAGCGTAATCCATTCTGGGTCTGTATTCCTTTTCAAGCTTAAGCCAAACCTGTCTGCGCTCCTCGGGTGTCATATCCGGATTCTCATAAACAATGTACTGGAATTCATCAACCATACAGCCGTAAGGAATAAATGTTGCAGCACCTTCAAGATGCATAAGTCTGAAATCATCTGCTCTGTCGCCGAAGAAAGCATCCATCCACGGACCTGTGAAGAATTCCATACTCATTGAATGGATTTCGGCAGTCTCCATCGTTATGTCCCTGTGCTCGCGAATCTCGGCATTACGTGTAACATAGCCCTGGAAGGCATGTCCTGCTTCATGGGTAATAACCTCAACATCATGTGATGTCTGGTTGAAGTTTGCAAAAATAAACGGAACCCTGTAATTCTCGATGGTGGTCATATATCCGCCGCCACGCTTTGTCTTTCTTCCCAAAACATCAAAGAGCTCATTCTCCATCATACAATCAAAGAATTCCTTTGTCTCGGGTGAAAGCTCGGAATACATTTTCTGACCTTCTGCCAGAATCTCCTCGGGTGTTCCGACAGGTCTCGGATCTCCGTTTGCAAAATTAATGGTATCGTAGTAATAAAGCTTATCAAGTCCGAGGCGCTTTGCCCTGATATCATGAAGCTTGCATGCGAAGGGAACAACAACCTTCTTCACCTGCTCTCTGAACTTTGCAACCTGCTCGGGACCGTAATCATTTCTGCTCATGCGGTTGTAGCCAAGCTGTGTATAAGTTTCGTATCCGAGCATCTTTGCCTGTGCCGTACGGTTCTTAACAAGAGCATCGTATATTTCATCAAGCTCCTGCGCATTGTCCTTCATAAAGCCCGTAGTTTTTGCAAAAGCCTTCTTACGTACCTCTCTGTCGGCATCTGTTGTATATTTGCTCATAAGTGAAAGGTTAAGAGTTTCACCCTCCCACTCAATCTTCGCATTAGCCATAAGCTTAGCATATCTTGTAATAAGTGCATTCTCCTCCTGCATGAGCGGAATCATCTCCGGAGTCATGGATTTGAGTGAAAGCTCAATGTTCTTAAATGCAACCTTTCCGATTTTCTCCTCGAGATAAGGTCTGAACTCTGAATTGTAAAGAATAGCATTGTATTCATTAAGCAGAGCCGCGAATTTCGGTCTGATTTCATCATTATGCTTCTGCTCTGCATCATAAAACTCATCATTTGTATCAATATCATGACGAATATGTGCGATTGTCAGCATAGTCTGTACATTTGCAATAAGCTCATACTGCTTCTTGTGGAGCTCGAACTGCTCCTCACCGCTTTTGGCATTCTTAAACTGCTCCATGAGCTCCTTAAACTGTTTTTCAACCTCATCATATTCAACCCGTGTATACGGCATTTCTGAAAATTTCATATTAGTAACCTTGCCCTTTCCATAACCTGCGAACTTTGGGCCGCAGGCACAAAGTTGCGTGTGAAAAATTTATTTTCACACTATTCCCCATTTCTTATTACATTTCGCTATATTTTTTAATATTTGACGCATTGGCGTATTTTGTACGCTTTCCTGCCTCCTGAACAATCAGCGTGGGTGCTGACATAATTCCCCATTCTCTGGCAAGCTCAGCGTTCTCTTCGGCATCGACGATTCTGTACTCCCTGCCCTCAAGATACTGCTTTGCAAGTCTGCAGTTGGGACAGGTCTTTGTTGTAAACAGATACAGACCGTCTCCCGTTACATCACCCGATTCACATCTGTCAGAATTCTCAAGCGTTTTCTCATCAAGAGGCTCTGTATTTCTGTCCATCTGTAAGGTAATCTCATCCGTTGTTCCGGAATTGCAGTAGCCTGCTCCGAGAGAGAAACGGTTTGATTTTTCTATTTTATACTCTGTACGGTTCTTATATTCCTGAGACTTTCCGGGATTCCAGTTCTTAACAGGTCTGTAGTAGCCTGTTATACGGCTGTATACCTCTGCCTCTTCTCCGCACAGCGGGCACTTTTCGAGTTCACCCGAAAGATATCCGTGATTCTTGCAGATTGAATAGGTGGGTGACATCGTATAGTAAGGAAGCTTATAATTCTCTGCAATTGTGCGTACAAGCTTCGCAGCAGCCTTCCAGTCGGGAAGCTTCTCACCGAGGAATGCATGGAATACGGTTCCTGAAGTATAAAGTGTCTGAAGCTTATCCTGAATATCAAGTGCAGAGAAAATATCCTCTGTATATTCAACGGGAAGATGTGAGCTGTTTGTATAATACGGTGTATCTCCCTTTGTTCCGGCAGTCTTAATGTCCGGCCAGCGCTTTCTGTCATGCTTTGCAAGACGATAGCTCGTTGACTCGGCAGGTGTAGCCTCAAGGTTGTAAAGGTCGCCGTACTCCTCCTGATAATCACTGAGTCTTTCTCTCATGTGATTCAGTACCTTAACCGTAAAGTCCTGTGTAGCTGTATCTGTCAGGTCCTTACCAAGCCAGCATGCATTTAAACCAACCTCATTCATACCGACAAGACCGATTGTTGAGAAATGGTTTGAAAAAGTACCGAGATATCTCCTTGTATAGGGATACAGACCCTCATTAAGAAGCTTTGAAATAATCTCTCTCTTTACCTTAAGTGAACGTGCCGCTATATCCATCATTCTGTCAAGGCGCTTGAAGAATTCAGATTCGTTTGCGGACTGATATGCTATTCTGGGCATGTTAATCGTAACAACGCCTACCGAACCGGTGCTCTCTCCCGAACCGAAGAATCCGCCTGACTTCTTACGAAGCTCACGGAGATCAAGTCTGAGACGGCAGCACATTGAACGCACATCACTCGGCTCCATATCACTGTTGATATAGTTTGAGAAATAAGGTGTACCGTACTTTGCGGTCATTTCAAAGAGAAGCTGGTTATTCTCTGTCTCAGACCAGTCAAAGTCTCTTGTTATCGAATATGTGGGAATAGGATACAGGAAGCCGCGGCCGTTGGCATCACCCTCGATCATAATCTCAAGGAATGCCTTGTTAACCATATCCATTTCCTTCTTACAGTCCTTATAGCAGAAGTCAACCTCTTTGCCGCCGATAATACAGGGCAGCTCGGCAAGGTCATTGGGAACAGTCCAGTCAAGCGTAATATTTGAGAAAGGCGCCTGTGTTCCCCAACGGCTGGGTGTATTTACACCGTATACAAAGCACTGTATGCACTGCTTAACTTCATGGTAATCAAGATTATCTATCTTAACAAAGGGGGCAAGGTATGTGTCAAAGGATGAAAAAGCCTGGGCTCCGGCCCATTCGTTCTGCATAATTCCGAGGAAGTTTACCATCTGATTGCAAAGTGTAGATAAGTGCTTTGCGGGAGATGAAGTAATTTTCCCGGGAATTCCGCCAAGACCTTCCTTAATAAGCTGCTTAAGTGACCAGCCTGCACAATAGCCGGTAAGCATGGAAAGATCATGAATATGAATATCCGCATTCCTGTGAGCACTTGCAATTTCCTGGTCATAGATTTCGGAAAGCCAATAATTTGCGGTAACTGAGCCTGAATTGTGAAGAATAAGACCACCAACGGAATACGTAACCGTGGAATTCTCCTTAACTCTCCAGTCCTCCTCCTTAACATAGCTGTTTACGATTTCCTTATAGTCAAGAATCGTAGACTTCATGTTACGAATCTTCTCACGATTTTTTCTGTAAAGGATATATGCCTTAGCCACCTCATTGTAGCCGGTCTGGTTCAGAACCTCTTCAACACAGTCCTGAATATCCTCAACACTCACAACCTCGTCATTAATCTTTGTCTGGAACATAGACGTAACGCGCAGTGAAAGCAGATTTATAATATCGTCATTATAAAGCTTCTCTGTTGCATTAAAAGCTTTCTTAATAGCGTTTGATATTTTTGATAAATCAAACTCAACAAGCTCCCCATCTCTTTTTGTTACCTGAAAATTGTTCATACCTTCTCCTCCTGGACCTCTTTTGTTGTCGTTCTAAGTTTAGCAGATGACTATTTATTAGTCAATAGATAAATACCATATATATTATCGGCTTTTTTTGTAAACACAACATATTGTGTCTAATTCTATTTTTGTAGTCTATAGTCAAAAAAGCCCCGTAACGCTGTATTTATCAGCATTACGGGGAAATTCTATTTTACTCCGATTCTGTTTTCGAGATATTTTTTTTCTTTCACGGCAGCCTTATCGTCCGGAAAATGGTTGAGATACACACCCAAAAGCTTCTGCGCAAGCTCAAGCTTACCGCGTCGCTCTGCAATTATTATTTCATACTTGCGGAGCTTTCCGTCGGAATCATTCATGCCTACAGCTGTAGTAACAAGTCCTTCGGCCGCATCAAGAAAATAATCCGTACCAAAGCTGTTTTCAAAATATGCAGCCCTGTCCGCCGCATCAAACATTATTGCAATAATGTCGGTATAGTCCTCAACATACATAGAGTGCGCTCTTATATATCCAAGCATCTCATCCGCAAGCTCAAGCATTCTTTCAGTCTCGCGTCTCTCGGCAAGACTGGCATAAATCTGCATATACTCTTCAAAGGCATATTCCTTAAGCTTGGTTACCTGTAAAAGGTCGCTCTCCCAGCTGTCATAGTCACCAAGGTCGTAATAAAGCTTCGCGCGCATTGAATAAAGTGTACTGTTTCCCGCATCATGTGCAATTACTTCATCAAGAAGTCCGATTAATTTCCTGCAATCGGCTGCACGCTGTTCCGGTGTCATCACCGGACTGCTTTCCGACATAAGCTTCCAGTTGAGCAATGCTGCCCTGGCCTTGTACTCAAGCCTTCCGGCCTGAGAAGTCTCAAGCTCTGCCAGTTCAACATAAAGCTCCGCTGCTTCGGCGTTCTTCTCCTGTTCAATATACGCAGCTGCAAGTCCGCGCTTAATATTAAACTGTGCGTCCGCGTCACCACCGAATGCTTCAGAATTACCTTCCGCATACTCAAGTGCACGCAAAAACTCCGATTCCGCTCCCGCATAATTTTTCAGCTGCAGCAGATTATATGCATGTCCCACATACATATCCGCCGTAATCTCTTCCGCTTCAAGAGCCTTCACAAAATACTGCTCCGCCTCCCTATGGTTTCCGGCCTCATAAAGCTCACATGCTTCACTGTAATCCTCATTACTGCCGCAGCCCATGAGCAGCACGGACAAAAGCAAAACCACCGCAGCCGGCATAAAACGCCTTATTCTATTTTGCATTCATATCCTCATTTCTTATTTGTGCACGCTTTATCTTTCCTCCGAGAGTTTTCGGAAGCTCATCAACAAATTCAACTATTCGCGGATATTTATAGGGCGCCGTCGTACGCTTCACATGATTCTGAAGCTCCTTTACAAGCTCCTCTGAAGAAGAATATCCCTTGGCAAGAACAACGGTTGCTTTAACAACCTGACCTCTTACCGGGTCCGGAGCCGCCGTTATGGCACACTCAATAACCGCAGGATGCGTTATCAGGGCACTTTCAACCTCAAAGGGTCCTATTCTGTAGCCTGAGCACTTAATAACATCATCATGTCTTCCCACAAACCAGAAATGACCGTCACTGTCACGCCATGCTACGTCCTTCAGATTATATTCTCCGCTGCCTATAGCCTGCTTTGTCATCTGCTCATCCTTATAGTAGCCTATGAAGAGACCTACAGGATATGCCGTATCAAGATCCTTAATTACAATCTCGCCCTCTTCACCGTCTTCAGCCTCTTTGCCCGACTCGCCGACAAGCTGGATATTATAAATCGGAGACGGCTTTCCCATTGAACCTGCCTTTATGTCAAACCACGGGAAGTTCGCAACCAGCACTGTTCCCTCGGTCTGTCCGAAGCCCTCTGCTATTGTATATCCCGTCAGCTCTCTCCAACGGTTCACTACCTCGGGATTAAGCGGCTCTCCTGCCGTACACCAGCGTTCAACCGATGAAAGGTCATAATCCGCAACATTTTCCTGAAGCATAAAACGATACATGGTAGGCGGTGCGCAAAAGGTTGTCAGCTTATACTTCTGAATCATTTCAAGGAGCTTTGCGGGAATGAATTTATCCATGTCGTAACAGAAAATGGTTGCACCGGCAATCCACTGTCCGTAAATCTTTCCCCAGCCGAACTTCGCCCAGCCCGAATCGGAAACGCTCATGTGAAGCTTATTTTCCTGAACGCACTGCCAGTACTTTGCAGTAACGATATGTCCGAGAGGATGCACATAATTATGGCATACCATCTTAGGCATTCCCGTCGTTCCCGATGTAAAATATATCTGCATGATATCGCTGTTTTTAGTAGCCTCGCTGCCTGTCGGACGTTCAAAAACCTCACTCTGTCCGTCCATTCCGTCATGAAGGTTAAGCCAGCCCTCCCTATGACCGTCAACAAGCATAATTCCTTTAACCGTGGGAGCCTCCGGAACCGCTGCTTCAATCTGTGAAACAACAAATTCGTCATTAAGTCCGATAAACATCTCAATGCCTGCTGCATTTGCACGATAAACAAGATCCTTTTTGGTCAGCTGTAAGGTTCCCGGAATAATAATCGCACCGAGCTTTATCAATGCGGTTGCACATATCCAGTATTCATATCTTCTTCGAAGAATCATCATGACAACTGAGCCCTTCTTTATACCGAGCTCCTTGAAATAATTCGCTGCACGGTTTGAAAGTCTGCTCATCTCGTCAAAGGTGAAAACCTTCTCTCCGCCGTGGTCATCGCACCACACAAGTGCCCTGTTTTCAGGCTTTTCCTTCGCCCATCCGTCAACTATGTCAAATCCGAAATTAAAATTCTCCGGAACATTTACTGTATAATTTTTCTTAAAATCCTCATACGAGTCAAACTCGGTTCTGGGTAAAAACTTTTCTAACATGGTACTCCTCCGAAATTATCATTCTTTCCCTACAGCTCGGCAATCATTGTCAGGAAGGTAGCCGGCTCTTCACTGTTGCATCTCTGTCCGTGAGGATAATTGGGATTAAAATATATACTGTCCCCTTTATTCAAAACGATTTCCTTCTCACCAAAGGTGAGAATAATCGAACCCTCAAGTACCATATTAAATTCCTCTCCCTTATGTGAAACAAGCGCAGCCGGCTTGTCCGAAGGATCGATTGTTACAAGAAGAGGCTGCATAATCTTCTTAGTATATCTGAATGCCAGATCCTTAAAATAATAGCCCGGATATCTGTCGATAACTCTTCCGTCACCTGCCCTGACAACGTGATAGGTGTCGAGCTTTGCAGACGTTCCCGTAAGAATCTCGGCAAAATCGACATTAAACTTCTTTGAAATCTGATATATAACACTTATGGGAATATCCTTTCCCGATGCTTCATACTGCTTATAGGTTTCAACATCTATTCCCAGCTCATTGGCAAGCTCCTCACAGGTATAGCCGCATGCGTCACGCAATCCCGAAATACGCTCTGCAATTTCTCTCATTTCCTGATCCATATTCAGCCTCCTATTTTATCAATCATTAATGCTTTCTTACACTAAAGTATGAAATTCAGTATACCTCAATCAGAATTCATAATCAACCTTTTATTTATTAATCCTTTCCGCTCCCGCTATCCGGGCAACATATGCGACAAATTCACCGCATATATCTATATCCGAAACCGAATAAAGCATTCTCGCTCCCACGGCATCCTCTATTTCGTTAATAACCCAGCTTCCGTTGTCGTATATAAAATCAACTCCGACGTAATCAAATTTCAAAAGCTCATGAAGCCTTCTTACCATATTGCGCTGCTCTTCCGTGGGGACAGCGGCTACGACATTTCCGCCAAGCGAAAAATTACTTCTGAAATCACAATCCGAGGTTCTTAAAACAGCTGCTGCGATTTCTCCGCCAAGAACATAAACCCGCATGTCCTTTCCCGGATTCGAGCACGGCACCTGTGTTATTACGTCTCCCCGGATAAGCCCTCTTGCCTTCTCCTCCGCTTCTTTGCCATCCGCCCAGAAGACCTCGCTTCCGCCGTGTCCGTCAAGAGATTTAATTACATACGGATACTCTGAAACCGCTTCGTTTAAGGCGGTTTTCATAACCGGAAGTCCGTTTTCACTGCATAAAAGGTATGTAAGCCATTTATCATTGGCAATCCTGCAGGTTTCGGAATTGTTAAAGCACCGTACGCCCTTTTTCTCAAGCAGGCTGCTCATTTCATGGTGCCGCGAACGCACAATTGCGATTTCAGGCAGCCTCAAATTGTCGGACATCTCATTTTCATCGAAATCCTCAGTTAGAACCAGCCTGAAATCAATACCGTATTTTCTGCCGTTCTCTGAAATCTGCTCAATAAACCAGCCGTTCTTTTCGGCATCACATCTGTCATATATTATCCAGCCCTTCATCCGCTGCTCTCCTTCACCTTCTGTCATCCGTCCGCTCAGCTATATACCTGATTATATGCTCAGCCATATTAATTCCGGTACACATAAGTGTGCTCTTAAAGTGGGGATTTGAATTAACCTCACAGATTATCGGTTCATCGTCCTCACCGAAAAGAACATCCACACCCGCAAAATCAAGTTCCAGTGCCCTGCAGGCCTTTACGGCAAGCTCAATCTGCTTCTCATTCGGAGTATAGCTTTTCATGCTTCCACCGTTTGAAATATTCGAGCGGAAATCAGAATCATTATATCTCAGCATGGCACACACCGCCCTGTCTCCGACCACATTAATCCGCACATCCCTGCCTCGGCTGCTCTTTATGAATTCCTGAAAAATAAAATCCCTGTAGCCCAGTGACTTTACCCGTTCAATTGCATCATTAACGCTCTCCGAAAGATATACCTGCTGCCCGAAGGACCCGAACGCTTCCTTAATCACAAGCGGAAGCCCCAGCTTCCCGGCTGCCGTCTTTACAAAATCCGTCCGCAGATAACCCGTTCCCTCAAAGGTCTTTGGTGAAATAATTGTTCGCGGAATCCTGACCCCGGCTTCACTAAGCTTTAACGTCGTCAGTATTTTATTATCACAGTATTCAACGGCTGCCGCACTGTTAAACACGCGTATACCCGCCCTTTCAAGCCTCTGCGCGAGATATATCTCCTTATCCCAGAATATGACAAAATCCGGTGCCGTACCCCCGCATAAATCCTCTCCGACAACCGAAAGGAGCTCTACGGTATTCTTAAGCTCAAGCCTTATTCTGCTTTTCTTTGCTGCATCAAGCAGCATATCATAAAGCTCGGTAAATTTTGACGAATCAATAAAGCTGTTTACTATCAGCCATCCCGTCATGGCGTGTCCTCCTTTTTGAATACTTGCATTTATTCGCACATGATGCTAACATAAACAAATGTGTCGAATTCAGATTAATATGAAAGAGAAAATATCATGGTTTGGTCATTACTTGTTCTCGCCTACGGAATAATCAAAGGAATCCGTGAGGTTTTTAAGAAAAAAGCACTTGAAAGGAACTCCGTAATCGAAGTTCTGTTTCTCTATACCTTTTTATCCATGCTCTTTGTTCTTCCCGAGCTTCCGTCAGCCGGAGGACTCAGCGCATCGCAGCTTATTGCCATTGCCTTCAAATCCTTTGCCATATTCCTTGCCTGGATATTCAGCTTTCGTGCAATCGACAGAATGCCTATCAGCCTTTACGGTGTAATTGATCTTTCACGAGTGCTTTTTGCAACACTGCTTGGCATTCTTGTTCTCGGTGAAAGCATGGGAATCGGTCAGATTCTCGGATTTATCTTTGTTGTTACGGGTCTTCTGATGCTCAAGCTGAAAAAGAAGAACTCAAAATCGGATATTGAGCATATAGAGCCCAAATACGTTTTCTTTGCCTTTGCCTCCTGCATACTCAATGCCGTATCAGGACTTATGGATAAAATTCTGATGACTGACATGACTGACGGCCAGCTGCAATTCTGGTATATGGTGTTCCTTGTTCTTTATTATATCCTGTATATCATATTCAGCCGAACAAAGCTTAACTGGCTCTCGGTGCTTAAAAACTACTGGGTATGGCTTCTTGCCCTGCTGTTTGTCATTGCCGACCGTGCCCTTTTCATAGCAAACGGCTATCCTGAAAGCAGAATAACCGTTATGACTCTTATTAAGCAATCCGGCTGCGTAGTTACCATTCTTGCCGGCCGTATTATCTTTCATGAGAAA
Source organism: Lachnospiraceae bacterium (assembly GCA_045578645.1). Taxonomy (GTDB): domain Bacteria; phylum Bacillota; class Clostridia; order Lachnospirales; family Lachnospiraceae; genus RUG11977. The sequence continues at coordinate 4,558 of JAZNKQ010000098.1, read as the reverse complement.
AATACCGGCTACAAATTTTTCTGCGCTGCCATTGTAATTATCGGTATCATATTATCAACCGCACTTTAGCTACGAGTACACCTCTGCAGTATTACCGCCCTTTGCCTTTGCCGAATATAAAGCAATATCCGCAAAATGTATGTATTCGGAAACACTTCTGTTTTCATCGGCAGGGGCATTGTATATTCCCATGCTTACGGTAATATCGGCTTCCTTAAAGCGTATGTCCTCACCGCTCACGCGTACAAGCTTTTCCCTGATTTCATCGGCAAGCTGCATAAGCTCCGACTCTGTCTTATCGTATGCAACAATAAAGAACTCATCTCCGCCGAAGCGCGCACTGAAATAGTCATTTGCACAGCTCTTTATTGCCTTTGCCGCCTGCATCAGATAGAAGTCTCCCGCCAGATGTCCCAGTGTATCGTTACACTTCTTGAACTCATCGACATCCAGAATCATTATTCCGAATTCCTTCTTCTTATCAACAGCCTTTTTATAAGTGCTTTCAATATATTTGTTAAGATAATATCTGTTTGCCAGGCCCGTCAGCGCGTCACTTGTAGACATCTTCTCAAGCTCGGTAAGCTCATCCCTCTGCTTCATATGAAGGTCTATTTCCTGCTCAAGCTCAATATATCCCCGCAAATTATTTGCACTGGTCCGGTCAAGCTCATTGTTCCGCCTTATCAGAGTCTCACAGTAATCAGGTATCAGTTCCTCGATTTTCTCCGTTTTGCGTAAGCGCTCGTAAAGCCACAATGCTCTTTTATAAACGCTTATCATTACCGAATTGCTTCCGTTCTTCCCCGCAGTCTCCCAAATAACCGCCAATAAAGCCTCCGCTCTTTCAAAGTCCGCAAGCTCGCAAAGATTATCGAATATATCAAAATAATCATCCAGAACCTCCGCATTCGCGAGGCGTTCCATGCCGTCACCGATTACGGAATCCAAAACCGAAAGTGATTCTTCGATTCTGCCCTGCTTATAAAACACCTTTATCTTTGCAACCGCGATGTAGAGCTTAAGATCCACAACAAGCTCGCTCACATCAATCGCTTCGGCTTCCTTTATGCATCTTTCCGCATGCTCGCATTCTCCGAGCTTTTCATAGGTCAGTGCCGAATTAATGATTCTTGTGGTGTCAAAAATCCTCTTCTGTTTTTCGTTATATGCTCCTGCCATTCCCATATAGTATTTTGCAGTTTCCTGACATTGCAGCACCTTTTCGTAATCCTGAATCGAAAAGTACAGCACTACCATATTGGAATACACATTCGAAAGCTCCTTATATGCCTTACAGTCCTTAAAACAGTTAACCGCACTCTCAAAGAAATCTATCGCAGATGCCTCATTACTGAGTCTCGCGTGAATTATTCCGAGAATATTATAGGACTTACCCTTTTCAAGCCGGAATCCGTATTTATTTGCGGTTCTTACCGCTGCCTTAGTGCTTTGAAGGGCTTCCTCATAATTTCCCTTCATAACCATTGCATAGCCTCTCTCAAGCTCGGCTCTCATCAGAGCAGAATGATTATCCGCCTCCCGTGCAAGCCGAAGAAGCTCGTCACAGGTTTCTATCCAGCTATCAACACTTGAATACTTTCTTTCCTGAAGAACCGCCGTCAGTTCCTCTATTCTGTTATGCGTGTCCATGTTCCCCCGTTCCGAAGTCTATGCTTCACATAATTCGTGCAAAATATTTTTTCCCTGCATTTTTGCTTTATATAAGGCATTATCGGCAGAGTGTATGTAATCTGACCAGGTACTGTCTGCCGACGGTATCTCATGTACCAGTCCCAGACTGAGAGTAATCGGACGGTCCGCAGGTATGTCGCAATTACTTCCGCTGTATTCTGCCACCTGCCGTCTCACCGTATCTGCATATTCCCTGACATCCTGAATTGACTTATCATAAAAAATCGCAACAAATTCGTCTCCGCCGTATCTTGCGACAAAGCTGTCACCGATATGCTTTGAAAGTATTTTCCCTACAAGCTCAAGACATTTATCACCTGTCAGATGCCCAAATTCATCATTATAGGCTTTGAAATTGTCTATATCCATAATCAGAATGGCCATTGGCTTCTTCTTTCTGCGCGCCGATTCAAAAACCTCCTGACCGTAATCATTAATTCTGTACCGGTTCGGCAGTCCCGTAAGCAGATCCAGCTCTGCAAGCTTCTTCATACTTGCCATACGCTTTTCAACCTTACTTGTAATTTCCTTCTGATGATACAGCATATCTCTGTTTCTCACGCTCTCGCGTCTCAGATTAAGCATATCATTTTCCCGCTTTTCATACAGATCCCTGTAATCAAAAAAGCAAAGACTCCATTTTCCCTGCTCACCGCTCGCCGCATACAGCCTTAAGGCCGCCTTAAGATGCGCACGCTTAACATTTTCACTGCCCGTAAGCAGTACAAAGGAATTAAGCACCGACAATATTTCCCTTCCGAGCTCTATTAAACCGTGGTTCATAACAAATTCAAATATTCTTTCATACTCTGTATAATCACGCAGCGCAAGAGCAGCGTCCTTAAGCTCAAGCACACGTCCTGCATGCTTCTCCACAGCACCCGTATCCTGCTTTGCAATCGCATACATTGCGCACAAAAGATAGTAGTGATGCTCCGCCACCTTACCAACCACGGCATCCGTAGCTGAATACTCAAGCTCCCTTAAAATCCGTGCCGCCTGTTCCGTATCGCCCATTGCACAGCGCACAAAGCCCTGTTCATACCGTATCCAGTTTTCGGAAAGTCTGATTTGTTTAGAATCACCGCAGCTCCTGCAATAATCCTCTGCCGAACGAAGGCTTTCACATGCCTCCTCATACATTCCCATTCTGAAAAACAGATATCCTATCGAATACATAGACTGTATTTTCAAAAGCGGTTCCTCAACAGACTCCGTATTGCCCTCACTATTCGTATTGCTGCAATTCTGCCTGAAATAATCGTATGCTTCCTGAACCGTATGCTCATCAAGCATTCTGTAAATTGTAGAAGTCAGTTCCTTCATTATCAGTCTCCTATGTCTTACCCTTTCATTGACCGTCGTCTTACAAAATTACCAAAGCCCTTTTCCCCGAGAAAGCTTCCGTCCTTATATACGGTTCTTCCCCGTACCATTGTATGAACGGGATAGCCTTTGAGCTTTAGTCCTTCCCATATCGTATAATCAATATCCGAATGCATATTACTTTGCGAAACCGTAAACTCCGCAGACGGATCGTACAGTACAATATCCGCATCGGCTCCGGGAGCTATGCAGCCCTTCTGAGGAGCACATCCGAAAATCCGTGCAACATTCGTTGAACAAAGCTCAACAGCCCTTCCGAAGGAGATTCTGCCCTCGTTGGCCGCACTCAGCATATACGGGTACATGTTCTCAATTCCCATACAGCCGCAGGGAGCAAGCGTAAAATCGTCCTTTCCCCAGTCCTTTTCATAGGACTGCGCCGGACAATGGTCGGTAGCTATTACGGAAACAACACCCGTCCTTACCGCATTCCACAAAGCCTCCCTGCTGTCGCTTCCCTTCATGGGAGGCGAACAGATAAAACGTATTCCGTCGCTTCTTTTATATACTTCATTTGTAAACTCAAGATAATGCGGACAGGTTTCGGCATAAACCGGATATCCCTCTGCTCTTGCCCTTTCAACCAGCTTCACACCCCCGCGGCTTGCAAGATGTACAATATATATCGGAGCTCCTGCCGCACGCGCAAGCATTATTGCACGAAAATCCGCCTCCTCCTCTGCCGCCTCGGGTCTGGAAAGGTAGTGATACCATACATCCGAAAGTCCCCTGTCGGCAAAATCCTTTCTGTTTACCTCTATCATTCCGTCGCTTTCAGCATGTACGGTAATAAGTGCTCCTATTTCGGCAGAACGCTTCAAAACCCGGTACAAATCGGCATCATTTATACCGAAGTCATAGGTCATATATGCTTTAAAGCTTGGTACTCCGTATCTCACAGCCGCTTCCATCTCTAAAAGCGATTCGGTGTTTACATCGGATATACCGCCGTGAAAGGCATAGTCAACACATGCAGACGGTGCACATAAAGCCTCTCTCGCCTTTATTTCTTCAAGAATGCTTCCGCCCTTTTCCTGAAGCGTATAATCAAAAACCGTTGTCACGCCGCCACAGGCCGCTGCCCTTGTACCCGACTCATAGGAATCTGCCGAATAGGTTTTTCCCATTACCATCTGCAGATGCGTATGCGCATCAATTGCTCCCGGAAGGACATACAATCCGGACGCATCGATAACCGAACCTGCGGTACCGGCAGGAATATCGGTTGCAATTTCGGCAATCCTGCCGTTTCTGATAAGAATATCTGCATCAAATTCAGCCCGGGCATTCACAATATGTCCGTTTTTAATCACAGTGTCACTTATATGGTTTTTCACACTATCCTCCTATTTCTGAGCGACTTGTCGCGAGGAATATCGCTATGGCTATTTGTTTTCGCTCAGAAACAAATAGCCGTGCGAAAAATCATATATTATGATTTTTCGCACTATCCTCCTATTCCGGCAGCAGAGCTTCC
>JAZNKQ010000097.1:0-3446 GCA_045578645.1 Lachnospiraceae bacterium | reverse complement strand
CTTTACGGATTTTAGCTGAATACATAACAGCATTATTAAAATCCCCATTATTGCAATAGTAATCATCTTTTCACCTGCTATAATGAAAATAGTACCTGTATTGATTCAAACAATTCCGCAATAATTGGAATTATCCATATTAAAACAAGCAGCAAACCCGCCAGACTTACAAGAAACGCCTGGTCTTCACGTCCGGAATGCTTAAGTATCTGCGTCAGTACCGAAACCAGTATCCCGACGGCAGCTATTTTAAAAATCAGCGATATGCTCATATTTCCCCGATTCCGCGGTATGTGTAAAGCATCAGAATAATAGAATTATTATGAATACACCTGTCAGCGCTCCAAGATTCCTGTATAGCTTTGCCCTTGAATCCGCCACCGCCTGTCTCTTTTCTGTTTCCTTTGAAAGGTTTGATAAAAACCGTTCAATACTTATAAGCAGACTTTCTTTATCCGTGCTCGAAAAGCATTCTCCAAAGCTTTTTATAATGTCCCCTTCCGTCCTTCCGACCCCAAGCATATTAAGTCTTTTTTCACATGTGGTATTCCATATCTGAGCCATACTTTTTCCCGAACATTCATCAAGATTGCATGCAGCCTCGGTTAATATTCCGCAAAGCTCTCCTTTATGATTTTTTTCAACACTCTCAATCGCTTCCGCAAGATGCATATTTGAAAATCTTATGTTCCCTCTTAAAACAAATACTATTGTATATAGTTCCTGCAAAATATTTATTCTTCTTCTGTATTCACCTCCGGCAACCAGACCAATACCGATGCTTGACAGAAGAACCATTATGCAGCCCGTAATTTTTATTCCAAGCACTCACTTCCACCTCCGCTATAAAATGCGCTTGCCGTTTCCGGTGTATATTTCTTTTACAAATCCGGGATTTTCTTTTCCGGAAAGAACTATTAATCTTTCAAATATTCCCTCGGAAATCATTCGTCCGAGTATAGGCTTACACCGCAATTCATCATAGCTATCCGAATGAACCGTACATACTATCGCACACCCACAGGCACACAGATATCTTATTGCATTTACATCCTCCTCAAGTCCTATTTCATCCGCCGCAATCACATCAGGTGACATTACCCTCAGCATTCTTATCATTCCGACAGCCTTAGGGCAGCAATCCATAATATCAGTATTAGGGCCGAGATTGTTTTGAGGTATCCCCATGTGGCTTGCAGCAAGCTCAGAACGTTCATCAATTACACTTACATTAAACCCGCATTCCGAGATCTGTCTTATCAGGTCTCTTAAGATTGTTGTCTTTCCTCCGCACGGAGGCGAAATAATCATCGTATTATATACTCTCCCTTCAGCAACCGCATATTTAAGAAGTCCATCCGCACAGCCGTAGATTTCATGGGAAATTCTAATATTAACAGACGAAATATTCCTTATTGTTCTTAATGATGAAGCATCAAAAACGGCTTTTCCGGATATTCCGACCCTATGCCCGCCGTTTATTGTTATAAATCCCTGTTTTATCTCCTCTTCATAGGCATATAAAGAAAAGTTGCTTATGTACTCAAGAGTCTCTTTTATATCACGCATCTGTATTTTATATGCATCCTTTATCTGTCCGATCCTTTCACGGCAGTTCTGATAATCGCATAATCCCCCGCTCTCAAGTAAATAAGCAGTTTTATCTCTGAATCTGAAAAGCATTTTTTGATTTATTCTTAAGCGTATTTCAAAAAGCTTATCAAAATCAATTTTTGCTCCCGCAAGTCTTGTCCTAATACTTTCGGCGGATATCCTTTTTAAATACTCAATGTCCATTTATTCCTCTTAATTATATTTTCTGTTCTGCCTAAGTCTAATATATGACCTGTCCAAAATAATATGACGTAAAATATTGATATTTTTTAAAGCCTTATTTATAATAAATTAGAATCATTTTTAAATTATTTTGACTCTGTTATGTTCAGGAATGGGGATAATTATGCAGAAAGAATTTGATGTGACAAATCTTAATATTGACGGTATAGATACAGCTCTGGCACTTAAGAATTGCGGCGACAGTCCGGAAGCCTTCTTTGACATATTAGATGTTTATTATAAAACCGGTCATGAAAAAGCCGGTACAATAAAAGCTCTCTATCAGGCAAATAATATTCATGATTTTATGATTGAAGTACACGGACTTAAGGGTACTTCATTGGTTATTGGCGCTAAAACGCTCTCTGACCATGCCCGTGCGCTCGAATATGCGGCAAGGGATGTAGAATCGGGAAACCGTTCTGCAGTCGACTATATAAGCAGTAATCTCGACACATTTATTCAGAATTATCTCTGTCTTCTGGACAGAATAAAGCCATATATTATTGCGGAAAATCCTCATGATAATAATATTGAAATGTCAAAAGAAATGATTAAAGAAAAAATAGATTTAATAATAAATTATCTTGAATCGTTTTCAATCGATGAAGCCGAAGAGCTTTTGGAATCTCTTTCCTTCGTTTCGACGGACAATACAAGCTCGAAGCTTATTTCACAGGCTTTAGCCTCACTTCGCAGCTTCAATTACGACGAAGCAACTAAATATCTGTTACTGGTTAAGCCTTCGTAATCTGTTACAAAGCAAAATCACATTAAAAAAAATTATGGTCTGCAGCAAAAACTGCAGACCATTTTTACACTAACTCATATTAAAGAGCGCCTTATCGTAAGGGATATCACTATATTCTCTTAAGATATTCGCCTGTTCTGGTATCAATCTGAACCTTGTCACCGATTTCAACAAACAGAGGAACATTAATCTGAGCACCTGTTTCAACTGTTGCAGGCTTTGTTGCACCTGTAGCTGTATCACCCTTAAAGCCGGGCTCAGTATCAATTATGTCAAGCTCAACGAACATCGGAGGCTCAACTGAGAAAATTTCACCCTGATGTGAAAGCATCTTAACCATCTCGTTTTCCTTAACGAACTTAAGTGCATCACCAATCTGGTCCGCTGTAAGAGCAAACTGCTCATAATTCTCAACGTTCATGAAATTGTACATATCACCATCAGAATATAAATACTGCATATCACTTCTCTCAATATGCGCCTGAGGATATTTCTCTGTAGGACGGAAAGTTTTTTCAACAACACCGCCGCTCTTAATATTCTTTAACTTTGTTCTAACAAACGCAGCGCCTTTACCTGGCTTAACATGCTGGAACTCTATTACCTGAAAAACTGCATTATCAATTTCCAGAGTTAATCCATTTCTAAAATCACCTGCTGAAATCATAAATTTAATCCTCCTGAAAGTAAACAAAATAGCTGTACTTCATTCTATCTTATAAACAGAATAATTTCAACTGTTTTTTACTAAAGCTGTCAAACTTCTTGCTTTGTAAAAAATTCAAGCGCTTCCTTATAGCCCAGAATACCTTTCCCGACAATCTGTTTTGAGCTAATATCGCTAATTACCGATATTTTT
>JAZNKQ010000096.1:0-5275 GCA_045578645.1 Lachnospiraceae bacterium | reverse complement strand
TGTACTTACAATTCCCGAGCTTCAGGACAAGGCAAAAATCACACTTGTCTCTTCAACAAGTATCGTAGAGGGCGGATATCACGATGTAATGCTTAAGAACACCGCCACCAACAAATAAAGCGCTTTTTCACCTTCTCTTATGCCTTGACGGAAATTTGCAGTTGTGATATTATTCATATGCTAACTAAATAATTTTAGTGTGTCTCTGTAGCTCAGCAGGATAGAGCGTTCGCCTCCTAAGCGAAAGGCCGTGAGTTCGAATCTCGCCAGGGACGGCATATGACGCAGACGGGCTTTAAGAGTTAATGAGAATAATGCCTCATTAAGGTTATGTTTGCACAAAGTATTTAAAAAGAGTCAGGACTAATCGCCTGACTCTTTTTTATGTTTATTCAAACCGTATTCGAATTAACCGAAGAATGAAAATGCTGCCTTGTGAGCATTACTGCCCTTTCCGCCTTCATTTCCCGCCTCAACGTATTTCTTTGAATTATCCCAGAGACCGCCGCCCGCTTTTGCGAACATTAGTTATATAAATATATATCAAATAATGTATTCACACTGTTTAACTTTTATGTCTTTTCCATAATATAATATCGATATCCCGGTACCGATATTTGCCCAAAAACATTGACAAACCGCGGTTTCAGCGGTACAATTTTTAAAGTGTACTTTTTGAATAGAATACATTATGAGAGGAGATAATCATGTATAAGGTTGTCAGAAAAGAGGCTCTTAATCCCACTGTTACATTAATGGAAGTGGAAGCCCCTCTGGTTGCAGCTAAGGCTGAGCCCGGGCAGTTTATCATTCTCCGTGTAGATAAAGACGGAGAGCGTATTCCTTTAACAATCGCCGGTTATGATCGCGAGAAGGGTACCGTGAAAATCATTTTCCAGATTGTTGGTGCCACAACAGAGAAGCTTAACCATTTAAACGTTGGCGATTTCTTACAGGATTTTGTAGGACCTTTAGGTGTTGCTACACATACTGAAGGACTCAAGAAGGTTTGTATCGTCGGTGGCGGCGTTGGTTGTGCCATTGCATTACCTATCGCTCAGAAGCTCCATGAGCAGGGATGTGAAGTAACATCTGTTATCGGTTTCCGTTCAAAGGATCTTCTTATTCTTGAAGACGAATTCAACGCAGCATCAGACAAGCTTTTTGTTATGACTGATGACGGTTCTTACGGCAGAGAAGGAAACGTTTGCGTTCCGCTTAACGAGATGTTTGCAGCCGGAGAAACCTTTGATGAAGTTATCACCATTGGTCCCCTCATTATGATGAAATTTGTTGTTGCAGCTGTTAAACCTACAGGTATTCCTTGTACCGTTTCCATGAACCCTATTATGATTGACGGAACAGGTATGTGTGGCGGCTGCCGTCTTACACTTAATCAGGACGGTAAGAAGGTTACTAAGTTTGCATGTGTCGACGGTCCGGATTTCAATGGCTACGAGGTTGATTTCGATGAAGCTATGTCACGTGGTGCTATGTACCGTGATTTTGAGCTTCATGCACATGAAGAAACCTGCAACTTATTCAAGAAGGAGGTCTGAATCATGCCTAATATGAGTTTACAGAAGAACCCTATGCCTTCACAGGATCCCAAGGTTCGTGCACATAATTTCAATGAAGTTACTACAGGATATGAAGAGGCTACCGCAATTGACGAAGCATTACGTTGCCTCAACTGCAAGAATATGCCTTGCGTATCAGGATGTCCTGTTAATATCCATATCCCTGAGTTTATTAACAAAATTAAGGAAGGCGATTTTGAAGGCGCTTACCAGATTATCAGCGAAACCTCTTCACTTCCTGCTGTTTGCGGACGTGTCTGTCCTCAGGAAACACAGTGTGAGTCAAAGTGTGTTCGCGGTATAAAGGGCGAGCCTGTAGGTATCGGAAGACTTGAGCGTTTTGTTGCTGACTGGCACAATGCACACAGCACAGAAAAGGCAGTTGCTCCCGAATCAAACGGACATAAGGTTGCTATCGTAGGTTCCGGTCCTTCCGGTCTTACCTGTGCCGGTGATCTTGCTCGTCTTGGCTATAAGGTTACTGTTTTCGAAGCACTCCACACAGCAGGCGGTGTTCTTGTATACGGTATTCCTGAGTTCCGTCTTCCTAAGTCAATCGTTCAGAAGGAAGTTGACAATCTTACAGCACTCGGTGTTGACGTAGAAACAAACATCGTTATCGGTAAGACTCTTACAATTGATGAGCTCTTTGATAAGGGATTTGAAGCTGTATTCATCGGTTCAGGTGCAGGTCTTCCTAACTTTATGAACATTCCCGGTGAATCACTTAAGGGTGTTTACTCAGCTAATGAGTACCTTACACGTTCAAACCTTATGAAGTCATACCTTGAGAAGCCCGTTACCCCTATTATGAAGGGTGGTAATGTTGCAGTCGTTGGTGGCGGTAACGTTGCTATGGATGCTGCTCGTACAGCACTTCGTCTTGGCGCTGAGCATGTTTATATCGTATATCGTCGTTCTATGGAAGAGCTTCCCGCTCGTCGTGAGGAAGTTGAGCATGCTGAGGAAGAGGGTATTGAGTTCTTATTACTCAACAATCCCGTTGAAATCTTAGGCTACAACAATCCTGATGACCGTCGCGATCCTAAGAACGGATGCGTTGTCGGAATGAAGTGCATTAAGATGGAGCTCGGTGAGCCTGATGAGAAGGGTCGTCGTCGTCCCGTTCCGGTTGAGGGCAGTGAATTTGTACTTGATGTTGATACAGTTATCATTTCAATCGGTACATCACCCAATCCTCTTATCAAGTCTACTACAGAAGGTCTTGATGTTAACCGTCACGGCGGAATCATCGTTGAGGAAGCTACCGGTGCTACATCACGTGAAGGCGTTTATGCCGGCGGTGACGCAGTTACAGGTGCTGCAACAGTTATCTCTGCTATGGGTGCAGGAAAGTGCGCAGCAAAGGCTATCGATGAATATTTAAAGAATAAATAATTAATATTACTAATAGTAAAACGCAGGTAGCAAAAGTTACCTGCGTTTTATTTATCCTATAAACTTTTAAGCTCACGGAAAAGCTATGATTCGATATCATGTGTATTCAACAAACCCCTGAAGCCACACGGTTCCTCGAAATCTTCTTCCGACGGCCGGCTCACCAACCAAATCACTGCTGTTGATACAAACGTCGAAAATCAGTCTGTTACAATCTATCTGCAATACCCAAAGCTTTTCCTTAGTTACTGAATTTTCCCTTTCCGATATGTCAGTTATTATTCCCAGAACATTATATATATCTGATTCTGAACCATAAGGGACAAAGCTTGTATCTACAATGGAAAATAAATCTTCATTCTTAATTCGCTGTGAAACAATAGCGTACGTGTCAATATCCTCCATTGTAAGGCTTTCTATCGCCTCCTGGTTACCCTTTCTTGCCTCAGCAATCAGCTGACTCTTTCTAATAATAGTATTCTGCGAATCATTCTCACCTTCGTCAAAAACCTGCGTCGGCAGTATTATCTTTCCGCGCTGCGCAAGTGCCGAAAGAATAACCGGCTGGCATAAAGGATTATTATTAATCTTCAAATAATTATAATAATCCACAACATTCTGAATGTAGAATATCAATGACACGCCTAATCTGAAATCATCACACATTCCGGTATATGCATCTGTATCCACTCTCTTGCTGATAAAAATTTCTTCGTTGCAGCTGATATTCATACCCTTAAAATATGGAAAAAAATGGCTGTAATGAAAATTACCGTCCAGATCCTCTTCTCCTCTGACAATAATTCCCATATCATCTGCATACTCAGCGGTATACTCTACATATAATGTTCCTTTACTGAAATGCGTAAGTTTCTTCAAATGTGCGTTACTTATTACATCGCTAACCAGCTTTTCAGCTTCAGCCTGAAGCTTCAGCTCGCTAAAGCCGATTGATCTAAGATAACTATGCATTTACTCTCCTTTTTTTAATTCGTCAATTGTGTCAACGATTACCACGGACAACTCCTTGACCAAATCAATCTCTTTATCCTCACTATAAATATTACCATTTTCATCAAGTAACATTCGTATTACCGGGCGTAAAGGCATATAATCGTTCTGTCTGACTACAACTGCAACCTCGTTCTTGTCCGTTCGTACATATGAGCCTGTCGGGTATAAAGCAATGCATTGTGAAAAGCTGCGCACTGTATCCATATCATAATATTTATTTACGCTGCTTGTAATTATATCCGAGGCTTCTCCAACCTTAACCTTTACAGAATAATGCCCGCATACAAGTCTGTCAAAATCATTACATACTGATACAATCTTAGTTTCCCTGCTTATTTTATCCTTATTATACCTAAACGGATATCCGCTTCCGTCACACCTCTCATGATGTTCCAAAATAATTGCCTTTGATATATCGGGAAGCCACTTCTCACCTTCAACAGCTGAGTATCCCTTTAAGGCATGCTTCTTTAATACCTTCCTGTCATCTTCGCTCATATCACTATACTTCTGATTGCGAATTTCCTCCGGTAAATAAGCATACCCTATATCATGAAGCAATGCCCCGATAGCCATATCTCTTATCCTCACCTCTGGTAATCCGAGGTGTATTGCAAGCAGAACCGATAACGCACAAACATTAATGGAATGCGTATATGTTGTGTTGCTCTTATTCTTAATATAGCATATATTGTATAATACATCTTTGTTTTTCATTACATCAGCAATAATAACATCTGCAACCTCTTTAATATCTTCGAGGTCATCGCCACCAAAGTATGTATAATTTTCAATAATATTTGTTACCTTATTGCAACACTCTTCCTGCATTTGTTCAAGATACACGGGGTCGAATTCAATTATCTCATTTTCTATCGGAACTGTCCGGATTCCGAATGATGAGAACACCTGAATATGATTCTCCTTCAGGACTGTTCCCTTGGCGAGAATAAATACTCCTTCTTTTGTATAGATGTCTTTAGCAAGTATTTCTCCGCCGGATATGGTGTCTGCCAAAATTCTTCTCAAAACTTCCTCCGTGAAATAACTACTTAATCATCCAAACAACTCTTCCTTGATTTTGCCTGAAATAAAACCTTCTTTTCTTCCTCACTTAATAATACATAGGATTCTCCCTTAATTATCTCCTTAATATAAGTATAACATCCTTCATTAGTACTATGCATAGATGTCATAACGAATCCGTCATTATTATCTGTAAGCATACAAAGAGAAAAACTTAATTTACCTCCCATTTCCTTGAACGCATCATACTTTACAAT
>JAZNKQ010000095.1:0-4393 GCA_045578645.1 Lachnospiraceae bacterium | reverse complement strand
ATATATGGCAAAAATTTTTCCGTATATTCAAGCAGAGTATCAATATCACGTCCGAGCCGGCATATCATTTCCGCATGCAATATGTTTTCTTCATGGAACCGGTGCGGCAGCTCGTCAAGAAACGCATGGTATTTCCCATCTGCCGCCAGCTCACTTGCAAGCTTTTTAACAAGCGGAACCCTTACTCCGAGGATTCTTTCCCTGTCTGTTTCCGGAATGAGACCGGCCGTAAAATCCCGGAACTTTTCTTCTGACATTCCAATCAGTAATTCATCAATCTCTTTCACGCTATTTATTCCTTAATGTACGCATTGAATTGAGTATTGCAAGCACCGCAACTCCGACATCCGCAAACACGGCAGCCCACATTGATGCATATCCCGCCGCCCCGAGCAAAAGTATCAGACCCTTGACAAGAAGAGCAAAAACGATATTCTGCTTAACTATTGTTAGTGTTTTGCGTGCTATTTTCTTAACCGCAGGTATACGTCTTATGTCATCATCCATAATAACAATATCCGCAGCTTCTATCGCAGCATCGGAACCGAGGCTTCCCATCGCTATTCCTACATCTGCCCTCATTAATACCGGCGCGTCATTTATTCCGTCGCCGGCAAATGCTATTTTACCGTTTCCGGAGGTTTTTTCACTAAACAGCCGTTCAACCTCGGCAACCTTATCCGCAGGCAGAAGCTCTGCACAGACTCTGTCAACCGAAAGCTTCTCTGCCACCGCCTCGGCAACCTCTCTTCGGTCTCCTGTCAGCATAACACATGATTTAATACCGTTACGCTTCATTTCCTCTATCGCTTCCTTCGCACCCGCCTTTATCTCATCCGAAATAACCAGCGCTCCGAGAAAAGCTCCGCCCTTACTTACATACACAACCGTTCCGGTATTGTCAGAAGCCTTAAAGCCTTCGGGAACACTGACCAGCTTATCATTTCCCGCAAGTATCACTGCCCCGTCAATTTCCGCAGATACACCGCGTCCGGCTATTTCCTCTTCCTTTCCGATCCTTGAGAAGTCTATGGTGCTTTCATATTCCTCACGAATTGATACGGCAATCGGATGCGTCGAATAGGCTTCTGCATAGGCTGCTGTTTCAAGAAGCTCCTGCTTTGATATTCCGAAAGGTATAATACTGCTTACCTTAAAGCTTCCGCAGGTCAGTGTTCCTGTTTTGTCAAATACTACTGTATCCGTTTCTGCCAGTGTTTCAAGGTAATTACTGCCCTTAACAAGAACCCTTATTCTCGAAGCCGCGCCGATTCCTCCGAAAAAGCCCATCGGCACGGATATTACAAGTGCACACGGACACGATACTACAAGGAATATGCAGGCACGCTCAAGCCATACGTTCCATTCTCCTGTTATTACAGACGGAATCACCGCCAGAAGTAATGCTCCTATTGTAACTACCGGTGTATAATAGCGCGCGAATCTCGTAATGAAATTCTCAACCTTCGCCTTTTTACTGCTGGCGTTCTCAACCAGCTCAAGTATTTTTGCAACCGTGGAATCCTCATACGCCTTTTCAACACGTACCTTTACCGTACTTCTCTGATTAATGCTTCCGCTGATGATGCTGTCACCGCTTTTAATGTGTACCGGCTTGGATTCTCCCGTAAGCGCGGCGCAGTCAACATATGTATCTCCGTCGATAACTGTTCCGTCAAGAGGCACGCGTTCTCCCGGAAGAATATATATAATATCTCCGGGCATTACATCGTCAGGGTCAACCTTAATATATCCGTTTTCCTTCTCAAGATTTGCATATGCCGGACAAATATCCATCAAATCACTGATTGACTGCCTTGATTTTCCCACCGCATAGCTCTGAAACAGCTCGCCGACCTGATAAAACAGCATAACTGCGACAGCTTCCGAATACTCAGCAATCGCAAATGCGCCGAAGGTCGCTGTCATCATAAGAAAATTCTCATCAAAAATCTGTCCGCGTCTTATATTACCTGCAGCCTCCAAAATAACATCATAGCCAATAATCAGATACGGAATCAAATATATCGGGAATACTAACCATTCCGGTTCAATCCTCTCAGTCATACCGATATGCTCAGCGATAAACAGCGGAACAAATAAGACTGCCGTAATAATTATTCTGTATAAAGTCTTTTTCTGCTTTCCCGTCATAATACTCCCCATTTCCAAGCGACCTGCTTCTTATGAACAACGCAAATAGCTTTCAACAACCTGTACTACTTAATAATAATCTTACAATCAGGCTCAACCCTGGCACATTCCTTTGCTGCAAGGGCAAGTACCTCTTCAAACACATCATCCTCTGCCTCAAGAACAAGCTTCATTGTCATAAAGCTTATTGATGCATCAATAACGCCGGGGATTTTTTTAATACTGTTCTCCATTTTAGCTGCACAATTTGCACAATCAAGATTTTCAAGTGTAAATTTCTTCTTCATATAAATACCGTTCCTTTCCATAACCTGCGAGCCTTGGACCGCAGGTACAAATTCATATGCGAAAATCATAATATATGATTTTCACACTACTCATTCTTCAACATGCTCACGTCCCTGAGCAATTATTGAGCGCACATGTCCGTCCGCAAGAGAATAGAAAATCGATTTTCCTTCTCTTCTGCTGGCAACAAGCTTACTCTGCTTAAGTATTTTCAGCTGATGCGATATTGCCGACTGGGTCATCCCGAGAATCTCCGCCAAATCACATACACATACCTCTGCTTCAAACAGAACATACAGGATTTTAATCCTTGTCATATCGCCGAATACCTTAAACAGCTCGGAAAGCTCATACAGCTCGTCATCTGCGGGAAGTCTTTCATTAACCGACTTCAACACATCCTCATGCACATGAAACTTCTCGCAGCATTCAACATCCGTTTTAGCCATATAGTCATTCTCCTTCCACAATAGTATATTCAGTTTCGTTCAAACATATGAATAATTGTTCATGTGTTGTATTAATAATAAAACCACTCCGCCAAATTGTCAAGAGTGGTTTTAAAATTTATTCGTTCTTTTCCGGAAGCTGATTTTTTACTTCTGCCTTAATTCCGCCGGCAGAATAAGGATTCCGGTTCCTGTTTGAATACGGATTTTTGTTTTCCTTATACGGCTCCGGCGAATTGGCGCATCTTGACGCAAAGCCCAGCACAAGCATATAGATAATCATCGAGCCGAGCCAGAGTCCGAGCGCAGCCCAGAAAATCCATATCGGAAGTCCGAGCCAGAAATGAAGTCCGAGCAGAATTACAGCCGGTATTGCCCCATCCAGATTAATCAGAATATTAAATAAAAGAACTATTATAAAATTTCCGGTTCTTCGCGTCCGCCTCACTTATTTCCTCCGTTCTATCTATCTTTGTTCCGGCACCTTTCAGGTCAGCCTTCGACCTTTAATCCGCGGTGAGAACAAATTTCTCAATCACATACGCTACACCGTCTTCCTCATTTGACAATGTAATAAAATCTGCCTTTTCCCTGACATTCTGTACAGCATTTGACATTGCAACACCTAAGCCTGCATATTCAATCATCTCTAAATCATTATTCGCATCACCGACAGCAATCACCTCTGTGCGCTTAATTCCGTAAATATCGCATATTCTTTGTATGGCTGCTGCCTTTGAAACCTTACGGTTAAAGAATTCAAGATACATCGGCTGTGAGGTGCATGCCGTAACACTGTTAAAACCGGCTGCTTTCATCTCTTCCTCAAAAGCAGCTATTTTCTCTGCATCATCATACCAGAGAATCTTAGTTATGCCCTTATTCGCAAGAGCACCCGCGTCCTCTAACAAAACAGGCTCAACCTTTGTCATCCGCTTATAATAATCTGTTCTTTCATTAAACATATTTACATAAAGCTGCCCGCCGCACCACACGCACATCGTAAGCTTACGCCCGGTACCGTATTCAAGTATGCGCAGTGCATCTTCTCTCTCAAGAGACTGCTCATATATAATCTTTTCCGTATCAGGCTCGGCAATTACGGCACCGTTATAGGTAATCACCGGGCATCCGAGCTCCCGCAGCTCCTCATAGCAGCGAATTGCCTGTATCGGTCTTCCCGTAGACACGGTAAATATTACACCCTTTTTGACTGCCGCTTTTATAGCCTCGCGGGTTCGTGCAGAAATCCGTTTATCATCTGTTAAAAGCGTCCCGTCCATATCAGCGGCAATAAGTTTATATTTCATTTGTCCTTCCGTCCTTACACAAATATCAGCATATCAATGTTATTTTTCACACTACCTCCGTTCCGAAGCGCAGCGCAGGAATCCGCACGAGAAATTCACGAAGGTGATTTCTCGTGTCGTATAAGGGCTTATTTGTGACGCTCAGGTACAAATAAGCCGTGTGAAAAATCAGCATATCAATGTTATTTTTCA
>JAZNKQ010000094.1:0-24959 GCA_045578645.1 Lachnospiraceae bacterium | reverse complement strand
CAAATACTGCCCCTCCTACCCCTGCACTGATTCCGTCAAGCGAAGTATCAAACAGAAGATTGTCTGCTGCTCCGCATCCGTACAAATTCTGATATATACGCTGTGAAAGCATCTCCAGCGCCACCGGATAATTAACGGCATAATCTCCCTGCTCATATATTTCATCAATATCCTTAGCTTCTATTACATACCCGCTGTCGGAAATAAAGCTTTCCGCTCCCCCTGTCCGGAATACCTCTATAAGCTCTCCGAATATATCCTTCGCTCCGCGCTGTACATGGCTGGCATATATATGCTCCAGCATGTCAGCAGCACTCATCATATCAGGCCGGTATAAGGGCAAAAAACCGAATATGTTATGCTGTCCGATTCCAAACTCCTTCTCAAGAAGTCCCCGTATCAGCTCCTTAATATACTCGCGGCTCCCAAAATCACCTGTACAGCAGGCGCGCAGGGCATTCCGCAAACGGCTTTTCTGACGCTCCCTTCCGATAAGCTCCGCACGGCTAAGATTAAGCTCATATATATTCTGACTTTGAATCTCGGCAATTCTTGCCTTAATTCCGAAAGTAAGCTCCTCCGGCGTCATTTCTTCAGTAAGCTCACTCTTCTTTTTCCTGCTTACGGTATAAACTGTCGTCAGCGTAACCGCAGCTGCTGCCAATGCTATTGGGATATACATCTTTTTAATCTCCATTTCTGAGCGACTTGTCGCGAGGAATATCGCAATGGCTATTTGTTTTCGCTCAGAAACAAATAGCCGTGCGAAAAAGTGCACAGCACTTTTTCACACTATCCTCTCTGCCGCAAAAAGAGCAAGACTGTCTGCAGCTTCATATACACTTCTCAGCTCCTCGAAATCACCATAATCCCTGTCTGCTCCGCAATATCTTTCCATCAATCTGAAAAGATTTCCGGCCGAAGCCGAATCATTAATACTGCTGCAGTAAGGAATCGTTCCTGAGTTTCTTCGGCTGATTTGCCGATACATTCTTCGTATGTTTGCAATCGTATATATACTGTCACTAAGATACTCTCCAAACAGATAAAAGGCTCTGTCACCAAAGTCCTTCATTAAGGCATCCTCTATCATTGCACGATTCTGACGCAGGTTGACAACTATAATATCCGCACCGCTCACAAGCTCCTCCGAAAGCGCATCCTCACCGGCTTTAACATCACAAAAGACATATGCATAAAACTGCTCCGCAATAAACGGCAGGCGTTCAATCAGTCTTCGGTTACAGCTGTGCTCATATATATCCCGCACACCGTCCGTATCCTTCAAAATATCCAGCTTACCGTGTATTATCTCCGACACACTGTCATCAAACAGCTCACGGTATGGCGGTGCGGTCTTAAGACCCATAAGAAGCGAACTTATTCCCTGTTCTCCATACATTTTCCCTTTTTCTCTTACTATACTCCCCGAGATAAGGTCTTCTGCCCGGTATGAAGCCGGCTTAGGCTGAATAATAAGTCCCCTTCCCGATGAATTTCGGGCAAAGCCATATGCCATAAGCAGCATGTTTGTCGTTGTCCCGCTCTGTCCCCTGCAGGGACTCCAAAATGCTATTACCATTTTCCTCCGATTCCCGGTATTTCATATATACCGTTCACTAATCTTTCTGTACCCTACGCTCAATATCCTCAGCCAATACCGTCAACAGACGTTTATATGGCCCGGACAAACGGTTTCC
Source organism: Lachnospiraceae bacterium (assembly GCA_045578645.1). Classification (GTDB taxonomy): domain Bacteria; phylum Bacillota; class Clostridia; order Lachnospirales; family Lachnospiraceae; genus RUG11977. The sequence goes on along the minus strand of JAZNKQ010000094.1, from coordinate 23,259 downwards.
CTTAAAGCTCTCATTCTGCATGCATACAAGACTGAGTCTCCGGTTCTTTACCGACAGCCGCAATCTGTGAATACGGATGCTTCCGCACTCCTTTCGCATTCTTTCTGCCAGCCCCGCAATCCTTCCTCGGGCTCCCGCATAGCCGACATAATCACAAATAACCAAATGTCCCCTCTTCGCACCGTGCAGATCCATATTCTCTGATGCGTCAAGCATTTCGGCTCCTTCATCAGTGCACAGCACGCATACGTCAGGCTGCACCGTATAGCCTTCATCAAGGCCGCAGTTCATAATCACCGTATGTATGCCGTGCTCTCTGCATATTCCCTTAATATCCTCCGTGTTCATCAGCCGGGCAAGCATTCCCGTTACAAACAGAGTATCCTTGTATTCAAGTGCAACATCCTGTCGACAGTTATTTATCATAAATGTCCTGTCCAGTGCAGCATTTCCGCAAAGATTGACCAGCAGTGTATCATGTCCCAGCGTACGAAGCCGCTTCACAAGATGAAGCAGCATATCCGGGAATGGTCTTCCGTATACTCCTACCACACAAAACCCCTGCAAATCATCTTTCATCATATAATCCCTCCTTATCAGCCGGCTCTTCACTGTAACGATTATTTACCGGAAACACAGTTGAGCCCGCGTCGCGAATATTAGGATTACCATGAATTGCTTCGATGACCTCCGCAGACGGGCAATAGCTTACAACAGACCTTTCTAAGCTGCCATCTCCATATTCGGTAAGAACAAAGCGCGCGCCTGAAAACTGCCGTATGTCAACCTCTGCAGCCAGCAGCAGACACAGCTCTTCCTCAGTTAACTTAAGCGTAAAAAAGCCATCTGACGAAATCTCGCTTACCTGCTTCCCTGAAAGCAGTATGTATGAAACTCCATCGGGATACACAATTCTCACATCGAAAAAATCCCCCTCCCGGGCATTGTCCGGCAGTTCAAACGCACTACACCTGTAGTATCTTTCACCGGGCTCCAACACCTCTTCCGATACATTTTCCCCATTTATAAAGGAACTGTCAGAAGCCTCCGCATCTTGGGCATCACCGACGTAATCGCCTCCGTATAAACAGCCGGCTGCAAAGGCAATTGCTGCAATAAAAAAGCATGCCAAAAGAACAGAAAATCTTCCGGTGAAGCCATGCCTGTAATAATTATGCTTCAAGCATTCACATCCTTCCGATTGATATTAAAATTGAATCTGACGAACGAATTGTCCAAAGAAAACAAGATTGCCAGATATGGTGCCCTGCGGCACTAAGACTCTAGAGATGTTCATATGATAAAACGCTTTTGCTCTTTTGTAAAGGATTTTTAGCCCGAAAGAATTACCGAAAATACCGGCTTTTTTTGTGCAAAATATCTTCTCGAAAATAAAAGGGCCTCCGCTATTTACGAAGACCCTGTATAAACTGCCAATATTAAAGTATCTGGATACCCTTGCTGCGTGCTTCCGCAATCATATCATCCGGCCATATTGAAGAGTGAACCTCTCCGATATGCGCCTTTCTTAACAGATACATACAGATACGCGACTGTCCGATTCCGCCTCCAACCGTATACGGAAGCGCCTTATTGAGTATCGCTTTCTGGAAAGGAAGCTCAGCCCTGTCCTCACATCCCGACAGCTTGAGCTGTGCGGCAAGGGATTCCTCATCCACTCGGATTCCCATTGATGAAAGCTCTAAGGCATGACCCAATACCGGATAATACAGAAGAATGTCGCCGTTCAATTCCCAATCATCATAGTCGGGAGCTCTTCCGTCATGCTTCTCCCCCGAAGCAAGCGTCTTTCCGATCTGCATAACAAAAACTGCTTTTTTCAGCTTACAGATTTTGTTTTCGCGTTCCTTCGCAGTATCGTCCGGCCACATGTTTTCAAGCTCCTGAGTTGTTACAAATGTAATCTCATCAGGAAGCTCCTCGCCTATGTACGGATATTTATCACATATATAATGCTCGGTATCCTTAAGTGCCTGATACACTCTTCGCACAATATATTTAAGAGTATCAACCGTTCTCTCATCCTTAAGAATAACCTTTTCCCAGTCCCACTGGTCAACATAAATCGAATGGATATTGTCAAGCTCCTCATCACGTCTGATAGCCGTCATATCCGTGTAGAGACCCTCGCCATATCCGAAGCCGTATTCCTTCAGCGCCATACGCTTCCACTTTGCGAGCGAATGTACAACCTCCACTCCCGCCTCGTTTAAATCCTTTATTCCAAAGGTAACGGGGCGCTCCACACCATTAAGGTTATCATTCAGTCCCGACTCAGGTCTTACAAAAAGAGGTGCTGAAACACGGGTAAGATTAAGCTGCTTTGCCAGCTGCCTTTCAAAATGATCCTTTATATATTTAATAGCGTACTGGGTCTCTTTTATTCCCAGCTCCGGCTTATAGTTCTCCGGAACAAATAATCTTCCCATGTTTACCTCCAATATGAACATAATACATTTAGTATGACACTTTAGCTGTCAATATGCAAGCACTTTTAGTCTGCAAAGCCGTCATATTCTTCAAGCTCCGATAAATGACCGTTACTGTATCTTTTATCTCCCGATACCTCACAGCCAAACCATTCGGGCGGCACAAAATCTGCTGCAGCCTCTTCACTTTCAAACTCAACTTCAACAAAGCGCAAACCGGAAAGCCTTTCGTGAAATACATCAAACTCCGCGGTAAGTCCGCCCTCAAGCGGCACAAGATAACGGGTTTTTCTTATAAGATGATTATCCGTCTTTTCCCTGAGATGCTCATATGCTTTACTGCTTAACGGAAACTCAACCTCCTCGTTAACTATAGTCGTATCGGCTTTATTCGCACTGTCAAGCTTTCTCTTATAAGTAAGAATATACTCATCGTTGCTTTTCCTTATGCGTATGGTAGGCTTTCTGCATAAATATCCCTGCTCGATTTCCTTTACGCAGCACTTATCCAGACCCTCCGGCATATATTTAACTTTAAATTTTTTCTCAATTTCCATGGCACTCCTTTCCAAACAGCTGCCTATTGTATTCATATCACCACTAAATACTGTTTATTTATATAATTTTTCACACTAACCAACATCTCTGAGCGACCTGTCGCGTGGAATATCACACTATTTTGACATGAAACAGCGCGGTTTGCAATACCATAAAGCCCCATGCATGAAGTTTTTTTTGATGAGCATACTAAAAGCGTAATACAGTGATAAGCGGAGGTGCTTCTTGAAAAAGAAACTGATTAACTTTTTAAAAGACTTCTCATTATGCGGACTCATCGGCTGGTGCTGGGAATGCTTCTGGACCGGCATCAGCTCTCTTAGAGACAAAAAGGATAAATCCATGCTATGCCGCACCTCTCTGTGGATGTTTCCGATATACGGTCTTGCCGCATGTATTCGACCCGCCTGCGGAATAATGAAGCGCTGCAGCACGTGGGTGCGCGGAACGATATATACAATTATGATATTTGCAACCGAATTCCTCACCGGCATCGCACTCAAACGCCATAAAGCCTGCCCATGGGACTACAGTAAAGCAAAGTTTAATATTAAGGGAGTCATCCGGCTTGATTACGCTCCGGCATGGTTTGCATTAAGCCTTCTTTATGAAAAGGTTCTTAATATGATTAGTTTTGAAAACGAAAAATAATAATGTATAATATCCCTAAAACATTAAAAATACAGAGGTTAACATGCTAAAACTGATTCTCATGGAAAACAACCCGCTGCTTCTTGCGGAGCAGTCGTACATAAATAATATTTTTTCCGAATTTCTTCGGATTTGTCCGGATATCGTCTTTAGAAGGATTTCAGACGATCAAACACTCGCAATGCATATATCCGGTAACGGCATCACAGCCCTGAACACAATGTTCATCAGCTGCGGTGCCCATCTTGAAGAGGCATCGGTGCTTGGAATCACCTCGCTTCTTTTTCTGCCCCCTGCTACCCAAAACACATACGCCTTTCAAAACTCCGCAGAGCTTATTATTGAAGGCTTCGAAGAAATTACTGCCGATTATCTGCACAGCATATATCTTCGCTCACACAGCCTTCCCGTAACAATAGGAAATACAGGACGCCTTACTATCCGTGAAATCGGTCTTGCCGATATTCCGTCATATCACGCAATCTGCAGCGAATGCAGCTTCGGAATAACTCAGAAACTGCTTCTTTCCGATGAAACGCAGTTTAGGGAATATCATAAAAGCTATATGAATTATCGCTACAGATTATGCGGCTTCGGTTACTGGGGGCTGTTCCTAAAAAACACCGGCAGCATGATAGGCTTTGCGGGTCTGGAATCCGACAGTAATGAGGATGCCTGCCTTGGTTACGCAATATCCTCCTCTTATCGAAACAAGGGTTATGCAACGGAAGCCTGCCGCTTTATTATCCGCTATGCACACGAGCAGCTTGATTTTAAAAATATTACCGTCAGAATTAACAGCTCAAACCATCCTTCTTTGGCAGTCGCCGACAAGCTGACTGAAGAGTTCTCCGGACTGATTCAAAAAATCATCATCTGATATTTAAAATTGTACTTGAAAAATCAAAAAATCCATGCTAATATACGAACATAGTTTCGCGAACATTTGTTTGGTTTTAGAAGGAATAGTGCAAAACAAATAGCCCTTGCAATATTCCTCGCGACAAGTCGCTCAGAAATGGGGAATGGTATGGTTTTTCAGGAACAGATGACAACAGAGGACAAGCTTCGCATACTCGGCGACGCCGCAAAATATGACGTTGCCTGCACATCAAGCGGCATGGACAGAGCAGGTAAGGACGGCTACATCGGCAACTCAATTGCCGGAGGAATCTGCCACACCTTTTCCGCTGACGGCCGCTGTATTTCCCTTCTTAAGGTTCTATATACAAACGAATGCGTCTTTAACTGCAAGTACTGTATCAACCGTTGCTCAAACGATGTCGTTCGCGCATCATTTACTCCGGAGGAGCTTTGCAGACTGACTATCGAATTCTATAGAAGAAACTATATCGAAGGTCTCTTTCTTTCCTCAGGAGTCCTCAAGTCTCCTACCTATACAATGGAGCAGATGGTTATCACACTGAAAATGCTGCGTGAACAGTACTTCTTTAACGGCTATATCCATTGCAAGGCGGTTCCGGGTGCTGACCCGTACCTCATCGAAGCCGCAGGCTGGTACGCAGACAGAATGAGTGTCAATCTTGAACTTCCCACAGCAGAAGCACTTAAGGAACTTGCTCCCAACAAATCCCGTGCTTCAATACTCGGTCCCATTCGTCAGATTCAGAACGGTATAGACCAGAGCCGTCACGAGCTCGGCCAGATGGGCGGAAATCGAAGCGCCTTCTATTTCACACGAAAAAGACTTGAAACAGAAGGAGGAAGTGCCTACCTTAAAGCCCGGAATATGCTCAGTCTCTCTCATAATCCTCAGCACAGCACTCCTCTTGCTGACACCCCGGCCAAGCCTTTTGCAGACGATTCGCTTCTCCGTTCAGTTCCCGCAGTTAGAGAGCTTCCTGCCATAAGGCATTCTGACCGGTATTCCGGCCATGAGCTTACAATGACAAAGCATTTTCGTGATAAACGCGGATTCGCAGCAGCCGGTCAAAGTACCCAGATGATTATCGGAGCAACACCTGAAAACGATTTTCAGCTGGTCTCCGTTGCAGAAGCACTTTACGAGCGTTTCGACCTTAAGCGTGTGTTTTACTCCGCCTTTATTAATGTAAATAATGAAAGCTCACTTCCCGCAACGCAAAACGGACCTTCGCTCCTTCGCGAGCACAGGCTCTATCAGGCAGACTGGCTTTTGCGATATTACGGTTTCAAGGCAGGTGAAATTCTCTCTGAAAAAACACCTAACTTCAACCTTTTTGTAGACCCAAAGTGTAACTGGGCTCTAAGCAATATGGATTTCTTCCCTGTCGAGGTCAATACCGCCGATTACTTTACATTACTGCGAACACCGGGAATCGGTCCCAAATCGGCAAGGCGTATAGTTGATGCAAGAAAAAGCGGAATAATACGCTTCGAAGACCTTAAGCGCATAGGTGTTGTAATGAAGCGCGCCATGTACTTTATCACCTGCAGCGGCAAAATGTACTATCGCACTCCTCTGGATGAGGATTTCATTGCACGACAGCTAATGGGCCTCGAGAAGCCGCAATTGGCACTTTCTGTAGATAAGGATATTACATTCCGACAAATGAGTCTTTTTGATGACATGAATTTTGCAGCAAACAATTAACCGTATTTCGATGAAGCTAAGTCGCTCAGAATGGAGAATAGTGTGAACAATCACATTGATATGATGATTGTTCACACGGCAATTTGTTTCCGGACGAAAGCAAATTGCCATAGCGATATTCCTCGCGACAAGTCGCTCAGATTGGAGAATAGTGTGAATAATAAAACGATATATATTTGTGAAGATACTCTCGATGGTATTCTTACCGGAGTATATGATGCCTGGAGTTCAAGAAAGGGGCATGACATGGTTAAGCTTCGGGTGCGCAATGCATATGCAAATTGCGAATCGTATGAGCTTTTCTGCGAATATGAGGAGGTACAGCCCGACAGTGAAAAGGCGCTCAAGGTTGGAAATGCCGTACGTACCAAGATTTGCAGACGTGCCTATGAAATGATTGCAAGAGCTGCCCTCACAACCAGTATTGATAAAGCTGACATGATTTACCGTTTTCTGGTTAAGGGTTTTCTCATGGGAAAGCATATCGTAAATCATCTCACCGACCCTGTTGTAGCCCGCATTTTTGAGCTCAACCGTTTTGTCATGAACGACGCACACTTTTATCAGGGCATGCTCCGCTTCGAGGAATATGAAAATAAAATTCTTGTAGCAAAATACGAACCCCAGAATAACATAACCGATATTCTTTCTGTACATTTTGCGGATCGTTTCCGTGAGGAAAATTTCATAATCCTTGATGTTACAAGAAGCATCGCAGCCATTCACCGCAAACGTCAGGATTGTATCATAACTACACTTTCCTCTGACGAACTTTCACGCCTTGAAGAAAGTCGCACTCCGGAGGAAGAGTACAAGCGGCTTTGGATTACCTTCTTTAATACAGTCAGTATCGAAGAACGAAGAAACGAAAAGCTTCAGCAGCAAAACTGCAGACTGCATTATCGTAAATACATGACCGAATTTCAATAAAATTATGTATATAAAGCTCTCTTCTTGGGATAATAATAAGGCAACAAAAGAAGCTAAATTGTAATCAGGAGGAGTGGCATGAAAAAAACTATTATTATGGTTGTGCTTCTCTGTTGTTTCTTTTCTTTAGGCTTAACAGCCTGTTCAAGAAGAAATAAAGAAAACAACAACGAGCCGACACAGGGTCAGAACAATACAAACAACGATAGCTCATCAAACAGCAACACAGACACCGGAAACGGTACAAACAACGGTTCAACAAACAATAATAACGGAACCGGACAGGACAGCTTTAACGGGAATACTTCCAACGGGAATAATTCCAATGGGAATAATTCCAATGGGAATAATTCAATTGGAAATAATTCAGGCGAGCCGCCCATGAATAACGGAAATACCGATAACGGCAATAATGGTACCGTTCAGGGAATCGGCGGTGCTGTAGATGACATCATTGATGACACAGCTGAAGGAATAGAGGATTTAACTAACCCCGACGGTACCGGAAACGGAAATGTCGGCGGTACAAGCGGTGTAAACGGCAACAACGGTTCTTCCGTAAACGGAAGTGCCGGAGGAGCAAGATAGTATCACGAAAGGGGCAATTGCACTTTTTGTATCTGTGCAAATGCCCCTCTATCTTTTCTTTACTTTCCTATTAATTTTCCTTTTTCATTTACTGCGGTTTTTTACTCCGCTTCCCTTTTTCGTCGAATATTTATACTGCTTTTCCTATACGATACCCTGTGCTGTCATAGCATCGCATACCTTAAGGAAGCCTGCAATATTGGCACCAACCACATAATCACCTTCGTGATTATACTTCTTTGCGGCTGCGTCAACGTTACGGAATATATTCACCATAATATCCTTAAGCTTAGCATCAACCTCTTCAAAGCTCCATGAAAGTCTCTCACTGTTCTGTGTCATTTCAAGTGCCGAAGTTGCAACACCACCTGCGTTTGATGCCTTTCCGGGTGCAAAAATAACACCGTTCTTCTGAAGATACTCTGTTGCTTCTGCTGTAGTAGGCATATTCGCACCTTCTGCAACAGCAAGTACGCCGTTTGCAACAAGAGCCTTTGCATCATCCAGATTAAGCTCATTCTGTGTTGCGCAGGGAAGTGCCACGTCACATTTAACAGTCCAGACACCCTTACCCTCGTGATACTCTGCTGAGCTTCTTGCCTTTGCATACTCAGTAAGACGTGCACGCTTAACTTCCTTAACTTCCTTAAGAAGCTCAACATCAATGCCCTCAGAATCATAAATCCATCCGGTAGAATCAGAGCATGTAACAACCTTCGCTCCGAGCTGCTGAGCCTTCTGAATTGCATATGTTGCAACGTTACCTGCTCCGGAAACAGCAACTATCTTGCCCTTAAGGTCATGACCGTTCGCTCTGAGCATCTCATCAGTGAAATACAGAAGTCCGTATCCGGTAGCCTCTTTTCTCGCAAGTGAACCACCGTATGATAATCCCTTACCTGTAAGCACGCCTTCATATACGCCGCGAATTCTCTTATACTGACCAAACATATATCCGATTTCTCTTGCACCGGTTCCGATATCTCCGGCAGGAACATCCGTATCTGCTCCGATATATTTATAAAGCTCTGTCATAAAGCTCTGGCAGAATGCCAGCACTTCTCTGTCTGATTTACCCTTAGGATCGAAATCAGAACCACCCTTACCTCCGCCAATAGGAAGACCTGTAAGTGAATTCTTGAATGTCTGCTCAAATCCCAGGAACTTAATGATTCCTATATTTACTGAAGGATGAAGACGGATTCCTCCCTTGTAAGGTCCGATTGCACTGTTAAACTGCACACGATATCCGGTATTCACCTGCACCTGTCCGTTATCATCAACCCAGGGAATTCTGAAAATAATCTGACGCTCAGGATTAACTATTCTCTCGAGAAGGGCATCTTTCCTGTACTTCTCCTCATTTTCCTCAATAACCTCACGCAGTGATTCAATTACTTCCTTTACTGCCTGATGAAATTCCGGCTGTCCGGGATTCTTATCAATCACCATCTTAATCACATCATCAACATATGACATAGCTCTACCTCCTTAATGAAAAAAAAGACATCGACCGACACTAATACTGTGTACGTCCGACGCCTTTGTCTTGAGGAATAATATATCACTTTAACGCATTAATGCAAGCATATTTTTTATACTATTTTAATTTTCGTCACATTCTACAATTTTTCATTTTATTTTTTGTTAATAATTGTTGTATTATTTCCGGAATATAGCAATTTCACAATTATTGGGATGCTCAATATTCAAACAATATTTCATGAGCGTACCATGACTCACCACAATTACCTTGTCATAGCTTTCATATTTTTCCAATACACTAAACACTCTTTTCCGTATTTTATCAGCACTCTCCCACTGCCGCGTTTCCCCCTCGGGATACTTACCATTACCGGCTTCAAATTCCCGATAGTGTCTGGCGGCAGTCTCATCATCAAGATAACTGTATTCATCTATGTCTGCCAGCCATTCATGCAAATCGCTTTCAACCTTTATGTCCAAGTTCAATTCCTTTGAAAGAATAGCCGCAGTATGAAGCGTCCTTCCAAACGGTGACGATATAATAATATCTGCTCCTGCAAATCTCTCGTCTTTTGCCGCAAGCTTTGCCTGCTCAATCCCTTTTTCCGAAAGCGTGCACAAAAAAGCGCCCTGATTCCTATAGAACTTGCTCCCGGTTTCACTGTAATCTGCCTCCCCGTGGCGGATAAAACAGAATTCTGTCATAGCTTTGCCTCCATATATTTACCGTGCCGGACTTTTCTCGACCGCATAATAATTCTACCAGAATCCGACAGAATTGCAATTTCTTTTTGCATGCACGTACGGCGTTCGGATTGACAAGCATTCAGCGTTAAGTTATATTCAAAATAATCATTATTATGCAATCTTTTATAGAAATTCTGATAATTCACGGGTGTGCATCCGCGTACACATGCAGCCCGATAAACTCAGTGTGCGCAGAAATGAGGGATTTATGTACACAATACAGGATGTTCTTGAATATATCGAGGTTGAGGATGTCAAATTCCTGCGACTCGCTTTTTGCGACATTTTCGGCTCAGAGCATAATGTTGCAATAATGTCAAGCGAGGCAGAGCGTATTTTCAAATTCGGAAAATCGATAGATGCATCTGCCATTCCCGGCTTCGGAAGCATAGTTGAATCCGATTTATTCCTATTCCCCGACCCTAAAACTCTTACCGTTCTTCCCTGGCGTCCTTCAACGGGAAGGGTTGCAAAAATGTATTGCGACATCCGTTATCCCGACGGTACACCCTTTGACAAGGACGGACGCTACATTCTCCGGAAAGCAGTGGAGAAGTCTGCCGCGGAAGGAATCTTCTGCACCTTTGGCACTGAATTCGAGTTCTATCTTTTTAAAACCAATGAAAACGGTGAAGCTACGGATATTCCGTTTGACACCGCACACTATATGTCGATTGCCCCCGAGGATAAGGGCGAAAACGTACGCCGCGAAATCTGTCTTACACTCGAGGACATGGGAATAAAGCCCGAAAGCTCCCACCACGAGGAAGGTCCCGGGCAGAATGAAATCGACTTTATGTGCAGTGATGCCCTTGGAGCCGCAGATAACGCCACTACTTTTAAGTCAGTAGTAAAAACAATTGCCATGCGAAACGGGCTTGCTGCTTCCTTTTCTCCAAAGCCGCTTCCCAAAAACTGCGGCAGCGGTATGCACATCAATATGTCGGTAAGCAGTAAGGACGGCGAGGACAAATCCATGTTCTTTATGGCAGGAATACTGAAATACATCAGAGAAATAACCGCTTTCCTGAACCCTGTTAAGGAGTCCTATTTCCGTCTTGGAGAGATGAAAGCTCCCCATTATGTGACCTGGTCTCCCGAGAACCGCTCACAGCTCATAAGAATTCCGGCTCCTGACGGCAGCGGTAAGCGCATTGAACTGCGTTCTCCCGATCCTCAGGCAAACCCGTACTTTGCTTTTGCATTACTTATTCATGCCGGACTTGAGGGAATAAAAAACCGTCTTTCTCCCGGAGCACCAACCAATATCAATCTCCTTGATGCGTCACCCGAGCTGATTGCAGACCTTGAGGTGCTTCCGCAGAGCTTTACCGAAGCGGCAAAGCTGACACGCGCAAGTTCATTTGTGCAGAATATTCTGCCGAAGGAAATAATAGACTGTTACTGCCGAATGTAATAATTATTTTATTTTGAGGATTGCCATGCTGCACGAGCGTCAACAATATCATGTATTACTTGCATCATCTGCGGAGCAAAGCATAAGCTTTCTTCGCAGTTCTTTGCCGCGCGCTCAGTTTCATCCCATTACGGCAGTCGAAACCGCCGGCGAAGCAAAGCGTCTGCTTGTTCAGAATTCCTTTGACCTCGTCATAATAAATACACCGCTCAAGGATGAAGCAGGTGTACAATTAGCACTTGAAACAGCTGAGCGTACAAGCGCTGCCGTCATTATTCTTGTAGCTCCCGAAATCTACGAACAGATTGCATACAAGGTTGAGTGTGCCGGTGTACTTGCACTCCCCAAGCCTGTCACTGCTCCCCGGCTTCTAAGCGGTGCGCGCATTATGCTTGCTTCTGCTGCCAGACTAAGGGAAGCAGAAAAAATGAATGCCCGCCTCAGAGCCAAGCTCGACGAAGTCAAATTGCTCAGCAATGTAAAGCTGCATCTGATTATCAATGAAAAGATGTCCGAATCCGAAGCGCATCACTACATTGAGCAGTATGCGATGAACGAACGGATAACAAAAAAAGAAGCTGCCCAACGTATACTTGACAGGTATACAAATTGAACAGCCTGACTTTTATATTGTAAAATCGGAATCGGCACTCCGGCACATTACACACAATACTACTCTATTCCGAAAAGGTACTTAACATACTCCTCTATTGATTCCTTGTGCGGCGCATTTACCGTGAAAGCAATCACATAACCGTTTTCCGGATTTACACCACCAAGACTTTCGATATAGGGTGAAAGATCAAGCGCATATGCACCTTCTTCTCCAACCATCGGAGTCTCATGATCAATATCGGTAATTGTCGGTGTTACATATACAATGTACTCAGATAACTTATCGAGAAGCTCAGCAGAAAGGACTTCATCGAGTCTTGCTGTAACCTGATTATTAGCCTGCTGCTGAAGCTCATTCTTTGTAAGGATTATTGAATCGACCTCTGCTGCCGCTATAACCGTAATCATCTTCATTCTGACAGAATAATCGCCGCCCGTAATATAGTAGCTGTCATCTATTATGACCTCTGCATACATGTCGGGTTCTACAAGCCTTTCCGTCATATCATTCCGCATTTCTTCAACAGTTTCCGAAGCAAACGGACTGTCTGTAATAATCGAGTACAGCATTACCTGCGGCTTCGGCTTTGCAATTGTGTAAATAAGGCTCGCAACCAATGCGCCTATTATGATAACTACAATAAGCTTCTTTAAAATGTAGTCACAGAAAAACTGCCATTTTTCTTTTCCCTTAAGTGATTTCAGTTGTTCCTTCTCAGATTTTTCTTCACGCTTTTTATATATTGAAGCTCCGTCATCCAGAACGGATTTATTACTTTGATCGCCTTCTCTTATCACAGTATCCCTCCTGTCAATATTATGTTAACCGGCAAAATAATTCTAGCGTTCTTTCTGATTGCTGTCAATCAATCACACCACATATTAATAAAGTTTCGATATTTTTAATTATTGCAAATCCTCTATTGACTTTTCAAACTTTAATGTATATCATGTGATACAGGGTTTTTTACTCAGCTGGGATAGCTCAGTCGGTAGAGCGATTGATTCGTAATCAATAGGTCGAGGGTTCAAGTCCCTTTCTCAGCTTAACAGACAGTCTTCGTATGCCAATCATACGGAGACTGTTTTATTTTCGTGCAAAACCTGACCTTCACCTGCAATCACGACAATAATCCTGCAAATAATCTTACACTTGACATTCGCTTCTTCTCTGTCTTAGAATGTCATGAGGAAATAGCGGAAAATAAATTTATTTACCGGAGGAGCAATAGCAATAACTATGATTTTCGATACACATGCACATATTTATCCAGACAAAATAGCAGAAAAAGCATCTAAAAGTATTGAACATTTCTATGATGTGAGCGTCGATAATGACGGTCGCGTTTCCACTCTGCTTGAACTCGGTGACAGAGCCGGAATCGACCGTTTCGTTGTTCATTCAGTAGCAACAGTTCCCGAACAGGTTGAAAGCATTAATAACTTTATTATAAAAGAAGCTACAGAGCACGCTGACCGCTTTATCGGTTTTGCCACATTGCACCCCGACTACGCAAATCCCGGTGCCGAAATTGACCGCGTTATTGCTGCCGGTCTTAAAGGAATAAAGCTTCATCCCGACTTTCAGAAATTCCTCATTGACGAAGAGCGCGCATTTGCAATCTACGAGGCTGCCGAAGGACGCCTTCCCATTCTTTTTCATATGGGCGACAAACGCTATGAATATTCAAAAGCTTCAAGACTTGCCGCAATCCTCGACCGTTTTCCGAAGCTTCAGGTAATAGGGGCACATTTTGCCGGCTATTCCGAATGGGAGGAATCTGCGAAGGTACTTCAGGGACGCGGAGTTTATGTTGATACCTCCAGCTCTCTTGAATGGATAAGTCCCGAATTGGCGCGCCGTCTTATCGACATGTACGGTGCCGACAAGGTCATGTTTGCCTCTGACTATCCCATGTGGAGACCCGAAGACGAGCTTAAAAAGCTTTCGCGCATCCCCATGACTGATGAGGAGCGCGAAATGATTCTCTATAAAAACGCAGCGACTCTACTCAATGCTCTTTAAAGATTCGACCATATCAATCGCTTTCATTCGGAAATGCATTACCATACTTACAATAGCTGAGAAAATAAATGTCAGCGCCACGGCATAGAGAAAGCTTAACGGCTTTATCTCTCTGCCGAACATTGTAAGATCAACCTCTGCGGTTAGTATTACATATCTGTGAAGAAATATTCCGAAAACAATTCCCACGGCACTTCCTATAATAGTGAGCATCACATTTTCCCTGAATATATACGAAGAAACCTCTCCGTCGAAAAAGCCGAGTACCTTTAGTGTTGCAAGCTCTCGTCTGCGCTCATTTATATTTATATTACTCAGGTTATATAAAACTACGAATGCAAGAAGACCCGCTGATATAATCAACACGTATACCACAAAATTAAGACTGTCGAACATTCCGTAAATAGTGTCCTCAAGCGCTCTCACCCAGCTGAGTCCGGATACCGCATCATATTCAAGAATCCTCTCTCCAAGCGCCTCTTCACCCAGCACAGTCTCATCATAAAGCAGATATACAGCATTACACTCAGGTTCTATTCCAAAAACAGCCTCATATATCTTTGGAGTCATATATATATAATGATTAACATAATTCTCCGTTACTGCGCTTACCTTCACCTCATGCCGCACATTATCCGCATCCATGACATATATTGTATCCCCGGCAGAAGCACCTATCAGTATGGACAGCTTTTCACTGATTATCGCTCCGCTCTCATACTCATCATCTCCGTAAAGCTCTCCGCTCAATCTGTCACCGAGATAGATGTATTTATCAAGATTCTCTGTTTCAAACGGTACAACAACAGAAACGCTTCTCTCCTCATTTCCGAAGCCGGCATTCATTGAGGTCTGATAAATCTTCAGATAATCAGTAACTGCATCTTCCCCGTCAAGATAATCAAACAGCTTCGCACGTAATTCACTGCCTTCATTGAGAGTCACGGCACCATCGTACATGGTAATACGATAAAACTGATTATCAATAATCGTGTATATCGAATCATTAAGTCCGAAGCCCACCAGCAGAAGCGCCATGCATCCGCCTATACCGAAAACAGTCATGAAAAACCGCTTTTTATATCTTAACAGATTTCGCACACTTGCTTTTCCCGTAAACCCAAGATGTCTCCACAAAAAGCCTATCCGCTCAACAAATACACGCTTTCCGGGAGCCGGAGCTGTAGGTCTCATCAGCTCTGCGGCATTTGATTTCATGGTAGCCCAATATGCCGTAAGAGTTGCAAAAAGTGTACATGCACAGGCAATAAGTCCCGCAGTCACTCCAAGCTCTGCGTCAACCTCGGTAATGAGATAAGGCATATTATCATATAGTATGTAATAAGCATTCATTATGGTGTACGGAAGTACCAGCTGACCAACAATTGCTCCGACAATACTTCCGCTCACACTTGCAAGCAGACAATACACAATATACTTCCATGCCACCCGGAAATTACCGTAACCAAGTGCCTTCATTGTACCAATCTGGGTTCTCTCCTCCTCAATCATTCTGGTCATGGTCGTAAGACTTACCAGAATTGCCACCAGGAAGAAAATTACGGGGAAAACCTTACCGATTGCACCGATACGTTCTGCATTTTCACCGAACTCGGCACAGCTTGCGATATAATTCCGGTCAAGAACATACCACTCCGGCATAAAATCAATAAGCGCAATATATCCGGCCTCACATCGTTCCGTACCAAGCTCTTCAATACGCTCCTTCAGCAGCCCGACCTCATTTTCATACTCCTCGCTATAGCTTAAAAGCTCTGCTGTTTTCTGACCGGTTACATATATTGAGCTGTAATAGTTCTGCTTAAAATTTTCCTTCGTCGTAAAAACAAAGCCGGTTACCGAACCTGTTCCAAGCCTGCTTGCCTCACGCTCAAAGGATAAATAGCAGGGCGACATGCAGGTTCCCACAACCTTTAATGTCGCATTTTCAAGAATCTCACCGGGCTCCTGTCCGGTGCCTGAAAACAATACTATCTCATCGCCTATTTCTATTCCCGCATCAAAGCTGGCAAATTTCGTATCAATAATACATTCATCTGCATTTTCGGGCATTCGTCCGGTAACAAGTCTTACTCTGTTAATAGTATCGGGAAGCGACATAATCCGCATTACATTCTGTTCATCCCCCTGATACTGCAGCATATCTACAGAATATGACGGCTCAATATCCTTTATCCCTTCAAGCTCCTTCAGTGCATCAATATCATCCTGTGTCATTCCTCCGGTTGAAATAATCTGAATATCCATAAGATTATTTTCGTCAAAGTATTTATCCGCTGATTTTCTCATATCCGGCTCAGTTGCCCTGATGCCTGCAAAAAAAGCAACTCCAAGCGCCACAATCAGAAAAATACACATAAATCTATTAAACGTATATAATATCTCGCGCTTAATATCCTTGCTGTAAGCCTTCTTTCTCATATGTACCGGTCTCCTACCATTCTATACCATCAATAGAAACAGGGCAGGTGTTCTTCACCATACTGCTTACCCTGCCGTTCTTTATCTTTATGATTCGATCCGCCATAGGCGCAATTGCCGAGTTATGTGTTATAACAATAACCGTCATGCCATTCTGCCTGCAGGTATCATGTAAAAGCTTAAGAATCTGTTTTCCGGTATTGTAGTCAAGTGCGCCCGTGGGCTCATCGCAAAGCAGCAGCTTTGGATTTTTGGCAAGTGCTCTGGCAATTGCAACCCTCTGCTGCTCTCCTCCCGAAAGCTGTGCAGGAAAATTAGACATCCGGTCACTCAACCCGACACTTTCAAGAACCTTTGCGGCATTAAGCGGATTCCTGCTGATTTGAAGCGCAAGCTCAACATTTTCAAGCGCAGTCAGATTCTGTATAAGATTATAGAACTGAAATACAAATCCGATATCGTCACGTCTGTATTTCGTAAGCTTACGCGCGCCGTATTTACTGATATCCTCACCGCCTACGGCAACCCTTCCGCTTGTAGCGGTATCCATTCCCCCGAGAATATTAAGTACCGTAGTCTTACCCGCACCGCTTGGTCCGACAATAACAACAAACTCTCCTTTTTCTATTTCAAAATCAATTCCGTTAACCGCATTAATCGTTACCTCTCCCATACGGTACTGCTTAACAACGGACTGTAATTCAACAAATGCCATATCTTCCTCCATTGTGCGCCGTGCACATACGATAAAACCCCAAAAAGTCTGACTTTTTGGGGCAATCTTAATTATAATAACAGTTATCTTACTTCTCCCATGAAGCATAAACCGAGCGCTCCGGGACCGGAATGTGCTCCGATACTGGGACTTATCGAATTAGTCAGAATCTTCGCATCCGGAAGCTTTTCACGTACAAGTGAAACGAGATACTCCAAATCATCGGAGACATCACCATGCACTACGGCAACAGTGGCATTCTCCTTGTATTTACCTACGGATTCCATCATCAAATCAACCAGTGCCGCCATTGACTTCTTACGTCCGCGCACCTTGGAATAAGAAACCAGCTTACCCTCAGGATCCACATAAAGAATGGGTTTAATTCCTGCAATGGTACCCACAATTGCCGTTGTAGCAGATATTCTTCCGCCTCTCTTAAGATGGAATAAATCATCTACCGTAAAACGAACACAGAAATTCATTTTATTATTCTCGAGCCAGCTGACTATATCATCCAAGGATTTTCCGGCATCCCGCATCTCAACCGCCTTCATAATCATAAGACCCTGCGCATATGAAACATTCAATGAATCAAACACATAAATCTTAAAACCGGGATACTGCTCAAGAACCTCTCTTGCTCCCACAGTAACATTATTGCAGCCACAGCTCAGCTCAGATGAGAAGCTTATATGCAGAGTATCGCATCCGTTTTCACAGTTAGCCGTAAAAACATCACGAATCACGGCAGGATTACTTGCCATTGTAATGGGCATTGAACCCTTGCGCATTCTGTCATAGAATTCATGGTCCGAAAGAAGATTATCCTCTCCGTACATCTTTCCGTCTATTTCATAATAATGTGAAATAATCTTAATATCATTATCACGAATATAATCTAAGGGCAAATCAGAATTTGAATCAGTTGTAATAACAATTTTTCGCATAATTATAAATTCTCCCCAAATCTATATTTACTGAAGCGCACCTCAGCATTCAACTAGATTATAAGCGAATGTATTCATACAATCAAGAGAATTCTATTTCTTATTTATTGATATTTCATTCTGATTTTATTAATATTTATTGTCCCTTCTTTAATACCTCGGCCACCTTACTTTTTAGCATTTCAAAGTTAACAGGCTTGGGGAAATACGCGTCAAAGCCGTTATTATATGCCCTGCGTATGTCCTCAGGAAGATTCTTCGAGGTAACCGCAATAATCGGCACATCACGAGAATCATCCTTTCCGGAGATTCTTATGCAGCGTGCCACGCCATAGCCGTCAAGTATCGGAAGCTCAAGGTCAACAAGCAGCAGGTCATAATACCCGGCGGGCTTAGCTACAAACCTTATTACCGCCTGCTTACCATCCTCTACTATATCCACCTGCGCACCGGTTGCTTCAAAAATCTCCTTAAGGACCTCGCTGTTAAGCTGGTTGTCCTCCACTACCAGAATCCTTTTTCCTGAGAAATCAGTATCCGACAACTCTTTAGCTGCAGTCTGTGTATTCACACCATCAGCAAAAAACACAAAATCACTCGGAAGATTCTTTTCCTCAGCCTCAAAGCCTGCAGCACCCTCGCTTCCTTTAGCGGACACATAAATATACTGCATATCCGATGCCTCTTCCTGCTCCGGCTCAATACTGGGAATATACTGTCCCTCCTCCTTCAAAAGAAGGTTAAGAGATTCATTCATCTTTCTTGCCGCTTCACTTATTTTATCAAGACGCTCGTAGGTTTTACCGGCATCTCCCGCTGTTTTCTTCGCAATATCAGTCATTCCGATTATTCCGTTCAGCGGTGTCCTGACCTGTGTAAGCAAATTCTCAATCAGTCTGCTTTTGTGGGCATTCAGCTCCTCAGCCCTGCTAAGGGCATCATTAAGCTCCTGCTTATACCTCATATCCTCGCCGGTTTCCTTATCGACTGTACGGAAGCAGGAGAAATAAGTTATATCCTCGCTCCCCTTCATTCGCGGAACAATATTCTTAACCTTTACCCAGCGATATCCCCCATCTTCGGTTTTCATCCTGAAGTTCATCTTGGTAACGTATATATCGTTCTTTATGTTCTCCAGAATTTTATCCTTATCAAAAAACAGGGCAAAAGCAGACTTATCATCAGGATGTATTCGCTTTTCCGAAAACAGAATTACTTCAATGTTAACAAAGCTCGTTTTTGCACCAAGCCTTGTAGTTTCCATAAGACTTCTGTAGGTCCCTTTCATAAGGTCAACCTCAAACAATTCGTCATAATAATCGCGCCAAACCTGTAAAAGCCTGCTTTCCATCTGTACCTCTCCGTTATTTAATATGCATTTCCATTATCTCGTTACTGCGCTCAATAAACCTTGTCATTGCCTCCGGTGAAAGCGGCTTATGACTAAGCATTGCAAGGTCATACAGCTGTTCGCAAATCAGTTTAGCCGTATCGCTTTCCTTATTGTTATATACATAATCAACCAGAGCGTTATTTGCATTAAGTGTGAGTGTCTCCTGGCCTCCGAACATATCAGGATCCATTCCGGGCATGGAATACATCTTCATCATATCACTCATTCTTCTGCTCTCCTCAGAAAGCGTAATAACTGAAGATATCTTTGAATCCTTAAGCTTTTCAACCTTTACCGTAAGCTTTTCCCTGTTAAGAACCTTTCTGAAAAGCTCCTCAAGACTCTTGGTTTCATCCTCAAGACTCTTTGCGTCCTCCGCGCTTACTTCCTCCTTTATGCTGTCGGTGATATCCGCATCTATGCGAAGGAAAGCAATCTTTTCATTATCCTGCTCAAGCTGGGTAATGAACGGCTGGTCTATATTATGGGTAAGAATTACCGCATTGAGACCTTCCTTCTTAAACATATTAATATACTGGCTCTGCTGCTTCTCGTCAGTAACATAATATACCTTTGCCTTCTCAGGCTCCTTATCGCCGTCTTTGTTCACCTTATCAGCTTCATCTTCCGGCTTCTCCTCTGCGGGAGCACCGATATATTCCTCAAGAGTGAGATACTTACCGTCTAAATCCTTATAAAGAATGTAATCCTTTATCTTGTCCTTGAACTTCTTATCCTTAAGGCAGCCGTACTTGATGAAAGGACTGATATCATCCCAATATTTTTCAAAGTTCTCCCTGTCGAGCTTATGCATTCCGCTAAGCTTGTCCGCAACCTTCTTAGTGATATAATCCGATATCTTCTTTACAAAGCCGTCATTCTGAAGAGCACTTCTTGAAACATTGAGCGGAAGGTCGGGACAGTCAATAACTCCCTTTAACAGCATCAGGAACTCAGGAATAACCTCTTTTATATTATCAGCGATAAATACCTGATTACTGTAAAGCTTAATAACTCCCTCCATGCTCACATACTCAAGATTAAGCTTGGGGAAATACAAAATACCCTTGAGATTAAACGGATAATCCATATTTAAATGTATCCAGAAAAGAGGCTCACGGTAATCATGGAAAACCGTTCTGTAAAACTCCTTATATTCCTCATCCGTGCAATCATTCGGGTGCTTTGTCCAAAGCGGCGCAACATTGTTAATCGGCTTGGGTTCCTTAGCCTCGGTCTCCTTTACATTACCGTCCTCATCAACCGTTGCATCAACAGCAGACTCCTTCTCGGAAGCCTCTTCCTCTGCCGCATTTTCATTCTTAAAGAAAATCGGAACAGGCATAAATGAACAATATTTATTAAGAACCTCTTTTGCTCTGTATTCATTTGAGAACTCATAGCTGTCCTCATTAAGATACAGTGTAATCTCGGTTCCGCGCTCGGTACGGTCGCCCTCAACCATCTCAAACTCGGTACCCTCCTCCGAAGACCAGAAAACGGGCGTCGCTCCGCTCTTGTAGGATAAGGTATCAATCGTCACTCTGTGTGCAACCATGAATGCCGAATAGAATCCAAGACCAAAATATCCAATAATCTGATCCTCGCTTGCCTTATCCTTGTATTTTTCAAGGAAATCAGCGGCTCCCGAGAAAGCAATCTGATTAATATACTCCTTAACCTCATCAGAGGTCATTCCTATACCGTTATCGGTAATCTTTATAGTCTTTTCTTCCGGATTTACCGATACGGTTATGCGGTACTCCTCTCCCTCCGGCTCCTCAAACTCGCCGATCATGGAAAGCTTCTTAAGCTTTGTAACGGCATCGCATCCGTTGGAAATAAGCTCTCTGTAAAATATGTCATGGTCTGAATATAACCACTTTTTAATAATGGGGAATATATTCTCCGAATTGATGGATAAACTTCCTTTTTCTAAACTCATTTTTTCCTCCGATCCGTACCCTTTTCCGGATACAAATATATCTTTTGTTAAATAATAATACTCCCATATTCAAAAGTCAAGAAAAATTAGCACTCATTTTCATCGAGTGCTAATAATCCTCATATGCAATTTCCTTTTTTCTCAAAAAAAGCTTTACCGATTCATCCCAGGCATCCTCCGTCTGCCTCTCCATCGTGAATACTGCATAAGAAACTCCGGTAATCAGCTTAAGACCGCTGCTGTCATATCGTATATTAATAAAAAGCTTTTCCTTGTTGCCGCATATTGATGACGAGAACTCCTCTTTAAGCTGCAGAACCAGCTTCATTGATACCGGAAGCCTTTTTCCCTTTACCATCTGCATAACGAGCCCTCTTACATTGCTCCAGCACTCAAGCCCAGGTCCGCCCAAAAGCTCCTCTTCATCCGTATTGAAAAATCCTTTATTCAGCTTCCCGTCAATATGGTAGCTCACCGCCATATTGATATCGCCCTCAACAAACAGAAAGCTGTCAAAAAGCTCACCGTTCAGCATACTTCCCATAAAATTTTTAATGTCAATAATTCTTAGTGCCTTCATAAACACTCCACGTATATTATTATCGAAATAAGACAAACTAATCCTTGCAACAAATTATAATGCCGCATGGCAGATTGGAGGACATTATGGCTACAACACGTGATTATGAAAGTGTCGCTAAGCTCTGCAGTGCATACGAGCTGCGCCAGAGCGCCGGTCAGGCAAGCAACAGCACCGGAAAGGTAACTGTTTCCTGTGAAAACTGTACTCATTTTGATGAAGACCGTTATTGTAAGCTCGATTTATTCGATCCTATCGCAAGAGAGCACAACATCTGCGATTGCGAGTGCACAAAATAGTATTCCTCTCCGGCAGGTCCTGCCGGAGAATTACATAGCATCATAAAATCTCCCTAATTAATGCAAAAGCAAGCATATGCAGCGGATATACACAATAGAACAAAAGCTTTGCCGTCCGTCCCTTTGTACCATTATACATAAGTATCGGAATCAGTGCTGCCAGAGCGTATTCCTCCATCTGCATGTTAAACTGATAGCTTAAAAATACCCAGATAAACAGACCGCATACCAGCGCAACTCTGTTTCCCCTGCAAAAATAGAACATAATAACACACAGCACACCCATTATCCCGCTGTCAGACCTGATAAAAAACGCGGTAAAGGCCAACAGAATAATAACGGCGGAGCCCAGCAGATTGTAGAGCGTGGGCGAAGTAAGCATGTATTTGCTCTTCAAAATATCAATCAGGGTTATTGCAAGCAATCCAAGCAGCAGTGTAAAGCATACATTCTGTCCGGTAAGAAATCTGTCGGCTGAAAGTCTTCCGGTCATATAATCAAAGGGAAACTCTGCCAATAATCCGAGAAGTGCGAGATTAAGCATGTACCTCTTTACACTGCGGGTATGCAGATATCCCTCAACAATCGAAAAGCAGAACAGAACAAGTGCAGTCCGCCCGATTGCCCTGCCGATATAGTACTCTGTTGAAGCACCATCCAGAAAGCAATATGCGGCATGATCAATAAGCATCGTTATACAGGCAATTATTTTTATTATAAAAATGCTCATAGTCCGGCCTCCTCATAGGTCAGAACAGTAATGCTTCGCGGGGGCGCCAGACAGCTTATATTGTTATCTGCCAAAACGGCATCCGCTGTTTCAACAGCCTTACTCCATTTACCCCTTCCGACCGTCGGAATATCAAATTCGTGCG
>JAZNKQ010000093.1:0-36410 GCA_045578645.1 Lachnospiraceae bacterium | reverse complement strand
TTGATTCCTGTGTTCAAGGATTCCTTAGAACGGGTAGGAACCTGCAGTTTTATGATAAGTGAAGATGGTAAGGTATATGATATTGCATACTGTGTACATAAAAAGTTTTGGAGACAGGGCTATGCAACCGAGATTGCTCGAGGGTTGATAGAGTATGCCCGTAGCCGGGGAGCAGAGAAAGTAACTATTTTCGTTGGGCAGGATAATGTTGCGTCTAACCGTGTGGCACAGAAATGCGGCGGGAAAATTGTCAGTGAAAGTACCTATACAAAACGAGGAACTGATATTGTTATGAAGGATTATAAGTATGAAATACAATTATAATTTAGTTGTATTGCTAATGAAATAGGTTTTGTGCTATATTTACTGTTGGAGCAAAACAAAGGGGAAAATCCTCTGCCCGCATAATGAGGTGAGCATTTTCCTGCGGAAGACAAGGAGGATTCGGATATTGATATCGCGTTACTGACAAAGAGCGACCGATTGGAAGTAAAGACATATGAAGATGCCTTGGCAACAATTGCTACGGAGTTGGCGGAAGTGATTACACATAATGGTGCATTAAAGCAGTTTAACCTGATTTTTATATATAAAGGCAATGGTACATTTACACAGGAAGATTACCAGAAGGTTGCACGTGCAGAGCAAATCAGAAATGCATCTGACTATGATGATTTCTATTTGGCAAGTGAGGAAGAAGCCAGACAACAAGTGAAAAATGCAGAATATCTTGTAGATAAAGTTGAAAAGTATATGATAGATTTATATGCTTGATAATAATGATTTTTGGTCTGGGCGAAGGTTCTTTGGACCACCGTAGGCGGGAAGACTTTCCCGTCGTTTTTGCTAAGTCAGACAGGGGAATTATGGAGAAATACTTAATTGTTTTCAGTATCGTTTGAAGAGGTGACGTAAAAGTATGATACATTTAGTTGATGTGAATGAAGAAAACTGGATTGATATTATTAAGCTCAGAGTGAGCGAGGAGCAGCAAAGATTCCTTGACCGTCCGACCGGGATTATTGCAAGAGGATACATATATCGTAATTGTAATGCCCGCGTGTTTGGCATTGCCGATGATTCACAGATTATTGGGGTTGCGTTGGTTCGGGATTTTACAGAGGAACCGCTAAATTATGATTTGCAGCAGTTTATGATTGATGAGCGGTTTCAAAACAAGGGCTACGGATCTGAAGCACTACGCCGGATTTTGGAGCTACTGAAGCAGGAAGGGCGCTATGATGGTGTTGAGGTATGTGTACATCGCGAAGATACTTTGGCGATACATGTCTATGAAAAAGCAGGATTTGTTGACAGCGGATATATCGATGAAGAGCTGCCTGATTGCCTAAATCTGATTTATCATCTTCGATAGTACCGATAATAATGATTTGCTATATAGAACAAGCAGAAGCGGAGATAGTGTATAAATCAAGTGATATGATTTTTCGCACGAATTCCCGCGATTCGCTTCGGAACGGAGATATTATTATGAAATTATTACTGACTGCATTTGAACCCTTCAATGGCGGGACGGAAAATCCGTCTCAGCTGATTTTAGAGAAAATAGAGGCACCAAAGGGTGTGGAGTTGATTAAAAGAGTTCTTCCGGTGGAATTTGGGAGGACAGCAGAGCTGTTGGAAAAAATGCTGGAGGAGCATAAGCCTGATGCAGTGATTTCCTTGGGACAGTCGGGAAAATGCCCGGAAATCAGTGTTGAGAGGGTGGCAATTAACCTGAATAATGTGAGGTCCTCGGACGGGAAGAGAGAAATAGCTGATAATGCCGGTGAAAAGCCGGTCGATAAGGCGATTATACCGGAAGGAGAAGCTGCTTATTTCAGTACGCTTCCGGTTTGGCAGTTGACAGCGGCGATTCAAAACTCCGGCATAGCGGCGGCTGTTTCATATAGTGCGGGAACTTATGTGTGCAATCATGTTATGTATATTGTGCTGCATCTTGCCCGGCTGCATTATCCAAATATGCGGGCAGGCTTTATCCATGTACCTTTTTTGCCGGAGCAGATGGCAGCGAGGACAACGGGATATGCAATGGAGCTTTCCGACATGGTAAAGGGTATACAGGCGGCAGTTGAATGCCTGCGCGAGGGGAAATAAAGTATTACGGCTTCTTTATTCGCCGGTCGGTGCACATCCGAAATGCTTTGTATATGCCCTGTAAAAAGAAGAATAATCACCGAATCCGCAGCTTTCTGAGGCTTTTTGCGCCGAAGAACCGTTGCGGATTTTTTCTTTTGCTGCAGTAAGACGCTTTTTCGTAATGTACTCCCACGGAGCAGCGCCCGTTGCCTGTCTGAAAACACGGCTGAATTGTGAAGGGCTCAGGAAAAAATGCTCTGCAAGCTTTGGCACTGAAATGTCTTCGAAAAGATGGTTGTTAACGTATATTACAACTCGCTCGGCAGTGCTTTTCGGAGTGCTCACGGCCTCGCCCTGCTTACTGTATGCCCTGCTTATCATGTCAAGCAGCATAGGCAGATGGGTATTGATAGTAAGCTGTCTGTCGTAATCATCCACGGCTGCACACATTTGCGCAAAGAGCTTTTTTGCCAGATTCATATCAATTTCAGCAGAGCCGAACATATTATTTTTGCCAAGCGGCCGTTTGGTAAATGCTTTTATTAGTCTGCCCTCGGGGTCTATGGCATTGCATATATCAACGGGGAAATTTATCGCATAGCGTTCATATTTTTCGCTGCTGATAATTTTCGGTCTGTGTACCTCGGCAGGCTGCATTATCATGAGACTGCTTTCATCAAGCGGATATTTTGAACCCTCAACAAGGTATTCGACATTTCCTGATATGAAGACATATATTTCGCAACGGTCATGAATATGCATAGCAAAATATCTGTCGTCAGGGCACTCATCAATGGCATGTCTTATGTAAATATTTCCACAGTTGTATTCGTTGAGCATAAGTCAGTTCCTTTACTTGATTTGTTTACTATATATTGTCACACATGATGCGCGAATTTGCAATGCATATTGCTTAAAATGGCGATAGAAATGCAAATTCATTCGCGATAGAATTGTATTAGTAATATGAACGGAGGTGCTATTATGCGTTTTAGATTAGCGGCATTTGCCGATGAAGCGGACGGTAAAATTTCCGGGCAGATAAAGGCAATGACGGAAAATGGTATTGATTATCTTGAGATAAGAGGAGTTGACGGTGAGAATATTTCCGACCTTACGACAGAAAAAGCAAAGGAAATAAAAAAACAGCTTGATGCTTCGGGACTCGGAGTATGGTCGCTCGGTTCACCCTACGGTAAAATCGGTATCTGTGATGATTTTGCACCGCATCTTGATAAGTTTAAGCATGGTCTTGAGCTTGCGGACATTTTCGGCGCAAGGCATATTCGTATGTTCAGCTTCTATGTACAGTCGGGAGAGGAAGCACGTTACCGCGATGAGGTTATGAGCCGGCTCGGACAGTTTATGGCTGCGGCGGAGGGAAGCGGAATAATACTTTGTCATGAAAACGAAAAGGGTATTTACGGAGATACGGCGGTTCGCTGTGCTGAGATACATAAAGAGTTTCCGCAGCTTAAAGCTGTTTTCGATCCTGCGAATTTTATACAATGCGGACAGGATACGATTGAGGCGTGGAAGCTTCTGGCTCCCTATGTTGAGTATATGCATATAAAGGATGCTTTGGCTGACGGTTCGGTTGTGCCGGCGGGAAAGGGTATCGGCAATCTTACTTATCTGCTTGAAAATTTCAAAGGGAATGTACTTACACTTGAGCCGCATTTATCTGTTTTTGAAGGCTTTGATAAGCTTGAAGCGGCAGAAAAGACAAAGCATGGTTATTGCTATGCGACACCAAGAGCAGCCTTCGACGCTGCAGTAAACGCCCTTAAAGAATTAGTGTAGTTCGGAACGGAGGATAGTGTGAAAAATCACATTCGCGAGTTTCTTGCGCGGATTCCTGTGCTACGCTTCGGAACGGAGGTTATTATGGATAAAATCAGACTCGGTATTGTTGGTTTAGGTAATATGGGAAGCGGTCACTTTTTTAATGTTTCGGAAGGCAAGTGCCCGTCCGTTGAAGTGACTGCAGTTTGCGATATTAATCACGAAAAGCTTGAGAAGATAAAGGATTACGGGACAGTGGCACGCTTTACGGACTGCAATGAAATGCTCGACAGCGGACTTGTTGATGCGGTACTGATTGCCGTTCCGCATTATGATCATCCTACAATTGCAATAGAGTGCTTCAGGCGTAATATTCATGTTCTTACGGAAAAGCCCGCAGGTGTATATGCAAGGCAGGTTCGAGAGATGAATGAGGCGGCTGAAAAGTCAGGGGTGAAGTTTGGTATTATGTTCAATCAGCGTACAAACCCCATGTATAAGAAGGCACGTGAAATTGTCCAAAGCGGACAGCTGGGTGAGTTAAAAAGAATGGTCTGGATAATTACGAACTGGTATCGTACACAGGCATACTATAATTCAGGAAGCTGGCGCGCGACATGGAGCGGAGAAGGCGGCGGCGTGCTGCTCAATCAGGCACCTCATAATCTGGACCTTTGGCAGTGGATTTTCGGTATGCCTAAGAGAATTCGTGCGTTTTGTGATTTTGGTAAGTATCACAACATTGATGTAGAGGATGATGTTACCATTTTCGGCGAGTATGAGAACGGCGCAACGGCTACCTTCATATCTACAACAGGCGACGCATGCGGAACAAATCGTCTTGAGATTTCAGGCGATAAGGGTAAGCTTGTGATAGAGCACGGCAAATTGAAATGGTGGAAGCTTGCCGTGCCTGAACGTGAATTCTGCTTTACTGCGACTGAAGGATTTATTACCCCGGAAAGTACTTATGAAGAATTCAGTGCACCTGAGCCGGAAGGACATCCTGAGGTGCTTGAGGCCTTTGCACGGTCAATTCTGAATGATACGGAAATGATTGCAAGGGGCGAGGAGGGGCTTAATTCGCTTTCAATCTCAAACGCTGCTTATCTTTCTGCTTGGACAAATGACTGGGCTGAAATACCTACTGATGAAGCTTTGTTTGAAAAGTATCTGGAGAAATGCTGTGCTGAGGAAAAATGCACAAAAAAATAAATACCGCTCACTTTGAATGTCTTGAAACTCTTCGTGAGCGGTGGAAGGTCAGATGGTGATGATTTGCTTGACGGGCAGAGCCTGTTGAAGTACGATAATATAAAGAGCGATTTTGCGGGACAAACCATGTCTCATTCGCATAAAAAGGTCGTTTGCTCACTTTGTGTCCTGGAATTTGATGCAGGACAGAGGTATTCTGTCGGCATCAGGAGGTTAACGGATTATGAATCAGACTAAAATAGGAAATTTTATAAGGGAATTAAGAAAGGAGCAGAAGCTTACGCAGGAAGAGCTGGCTGAGAAATTCGGCGTGGCGCGGAGAACCGTATCCCGCTGGGAAACAGGAAGCAATATGCCGGATCTTGATATTCTTATAGAAATGTCCGATTTTTTCCGTGTTGATCTCCGTGAAATTCTGGATGGAGAAAGGAAGAGTGAGAAAATGGACAAGGAATTAAATGAAACTGTGTTGAAGGTTGCTGAATACAGCAATGAAGAAAGGAAAAAAAGTACAAAGATAGTGCTGTTTTATTTTGCGCTCGGAATTGTTGCGTTGCTTTTGAATACAGCAATGGAGTTTATGGAACTTAAGAGCGACTTTTTTAACGGTTTTATGAAAGGCGGCACAATCGGAATTGCAATGGGAGCCATGGTTCTGGGAATTCTTTACGCTACGGGGAAATTAACCAAAATCTGTGCGTTCAAAAGAAGATTGCTCGGAAATATTATTAATGCGACCGATGTCAGCAGACAGAAGAAAGAATAGGTTGAAGTGGGGAGCTCATTATAAATAAGTGATTTATTTTGCAAATAATATATAAAGGAGGGAATACATGAACAATTTCACGTTTTACAGTCCGACAGATTTCGTTTTTGGAAAGGGAACGGAAAATGAGTGCGGACGCTATGTAAGAAAGTACGGAGGAAAAAAGGTTCTGATTCACTATGGCTCAGGCTCTGTTGTAAGGAGCGGACTTCTCGAAAGGGTAAAAAGCTCTTTGGATGACGAGGGGATAGCTTATGTCGAGCTTGGCGGAGTACAGCCGAATCCGCGTGATACGAAGATTTATGAAGGAATTGAGCTGTGCCGAAAAGAGAACGTGGATTTTATTCTCTCCGTCGGAGGCGGCTCCTGTATCGACAGTGCAAAGGGTATTGCAATCGGGTACTATTACGATGGTGATTTTTGGGATTTCTATGAGCGAAAGGCGGAAGTAACAAAAGCCCTTCCCATTGGCACGGTGCTTACGATTGCTGCGGCAGGCAGTGAAGGCTCAGGCTCAAGTGTTGTTACAAAGGAAGAGGGGATGCTGAAAAGGGATGTAGGGTCAGACCTTATCAGACCTAAGTTTTCCATTTTGAATCCTGAGCTTACCTGCACACTTCCTGCGTATCAGACTGCATGCGGAGCTACTGACATAATGGCGCATGTATTTGAGCGTTATTTTACAAATACAAAAGAGGTCGAGATAACAGACCGTCTGTGTGAGGCAGTATTGCTTACCATGGTTAAGGAAACACCGCGCGTGATTGCAGAACCTGATAATTATGAAGCACGCGCAAATATAATGTGGGCGGGAACCGTGGCACATAATGATATTGTCGGTGTCGGAAGAAGCCATGACTGGAACAGCCATATGATAGAGCATGAGCTTTCGGGACTTTATGACTGCGCACACGGAGCCGGACTTGCAGTGATTATGCCTGCGTGGATGGAATTCGTTTATAAGCATGATGTAGAGCGCTTTGTACAGATGGCAGTCAGAGTGTTCGGATGTGAAAGGGATGAAAGCAATCCTGAGAATACTGCAAGAGCAGGTATTGTCGCATTCCGCAGATTTTTGCATGATATTGGAATGCCGGTAAATTTTGCGGAGCTTGGAGCAAAGGAAGAGGATATCCCTGTACTGGTTGAAAAGCTTGGTGTCGGTGACGGTAAGACAGGCGGGTTTGTTTCATTGACATCTGCTGACGTTACCGAAATATATAAGCTGGCAGTAAGGGCGACAGTTTAAGAATTTAGCATGTGATATACACTATTTCGTAAAAGGAGAAGCGGGATGAAAGCATTATTAATCGGAGGAACAGGTACAATCAGTTCTGCAATTACAAGGCAGCTTGCAGCAGCCGGACATGAGGTTTATTTACTTAACCGGGGTAATAATAACGCTCAGGTGCCTGAGAATGTTAAGCTCATAACGGCAGATATTAATAACGAGGCGGAAACAGCTAAAAAGCTTGAGGGCTTGAGCTTCGATACCGTATGTGAGTTTGTGGGGTTTGTACAGTCACAGGTTGAACGTGACTATCGTTTGTTTGCCGGAAAAACAAAGCAGTATATGTATATAAGTTCAGCATCGGCTTATCATAAGCCGGTTAGGGATTATCGCATAAGTGAGGCGACTACGCTTGCAAATCCCTATTGGGAATACTCGCGCAATAAGATTGCCAGCGAGGATTTTCTTATGAAAATGTATCGCGAGAACGGCTTCCCGGTTACGATAATAAGACCCAGTCATACCTATTGTGAACGTTCTGTTCCCGTAGGTGTGCATGGTGACGGAGGAAGCTGGCAAGTAATTAAGCGTATGCTTGAAGGAAAGCCGGTAATAATTCACGGAGAC
Organism: Lachnospiraceae bacterium; assembly: GCA_045578645.1. GTDB lineage: Bacteria > Bacillota > Clostridia > Lachnospirales > Lachnospiraceae > RUG11977. The sequence continues at coordinate 28,686 of JAZNKQ010000093.1, read as the reverse complement.
GGTACTTCGCTGTGGACACTCACCTTTAATGAGGATTTTGCAAAGGGCTTTATCGGTCTTATGGGAAATCCGCACGCAATCGGCGAAGCTTTTCAGATTACGTCAGATGAATCGGTAACCTGGAATCAGATTCATCAGTGTATTGCAGATGTGCTCGGTGTGGAGCTGAAGCCTTACTATGTAGCATCGGATTTGCTTGATGCACTCGGTAAATATGATATGAAGGGTTCATTAGTCGGTGATAAGGCAAACAGTGTGGTTTTTGATAATTCAAAGCTGAAGAAGGCAGTTCCCGGTTTCTGTGCAACAATCAGGAGCGAGGAGGGGCTTAGAATTGCGGTTGAATATATGCTTGCTCATCCCGAGACACAGATTGAGGATAAGGAATTTGATTTGTGGTGTGACAGGATAATCGAGAAGCTGGAGAAGCTGAAGGAGGATTTTGCAAATGGTTGATGTTAAGGGCAGATGGGCTCTTATTACTGGCGCAAGTCGCGGCATTGGATATCTGACTGCACTTTTTCTGGCGGAGAAGGGCTGTAATCTTATTCTTCACAGCAGAAAGCCTGAACATACGGAGCAGGTTCTTTCTAAGGTAAAGGAATTTGGAGTGTCGGCATATGCGGTAAGTGCGGAGCTGAATAATCCTTCCGAAGTTGAGGCAATGCTTAACGAAATAGACGGGTTTGGCGTAAGGGTTGATATCGTGCTCAATAATGCAGGTCTTCAGATTGCGTACAGAAATGATTATTTCTCTACGCCGGTATCTGATTATACGGAGAGCTTTATGATAAATACGATTGCGCCTGCAATGATATGCTATCACTTTATGCCTAAAATGATTGAATACGGTTTTGGCAGGATTCTTAATACCACGAGCGGAATCCGCCTCGAGCCGCAGCAGGCGGGATATTCCGCCAGTAAGGCAGGTCTTGATAAGATTACGATTGATCTTGGCTCAACGGTACAGGGAACGGATGTTATGATAAATCTTACAGATCCCGGCTGGTGCCGGACGGATCTTGGCGGACCGGCTGCACCAAATGCTCCGGAGAGTGCAATTCCGGGTATTGTAGTCGGTGTGTTTGCAGATGATAAGAAATCAGGGCGTTTCCTCGGTGCACAGTATTTCGCGGGAATGAGCCTTGAGGATGCTGTTATTAAGGCAGAAACCGAATTTGAGAGTCCATATTGAGCGCTGCTTCTGACATGACTCCGGGTAAATGCGCACCGGAACGGAGTTATCGCAAGATGTATTGAGTGCGCAGAAAAGAAGGTTATATGAATGCAAAAGAAATGACAAGACAGTATTTCGATTCACTGTTTCTGGAGCAGCGGCTGATGGACAGCTGTGTACCGGATACTGCATTTGAGCTTTATGGGAAGAAATTTGCAACACCTATTATGACAGCGGCATTATCGCATCTGGGAACCTTTCACCCGGATATGCCGGATGGTATGGTTGAATATGCACGCGGTGCGGCGCTTGCGGATGCGGTACATTGGATCGGCATGGGAAGTGATGAGGAGTTTACAAATGTAGCGGCAACGGGTGCATCGACAATACGTATTATTAAGCCGTATGCGGATGAGGAAGAAATATACCGGCAGATTCGCCATGCAGAGGAGCAGGGTGCCATTGCAGTAGGCATGGACATTGATCATATGTTTGACATGAAAGGATATGCCGATATATGTGTGGGCGAAGAGATGGCTGTGAAATCCTCTGAGGATTTGAAAAGATATATTTCTTCGACTAAGCTGCCTTTTATTATTAAGGGTGTATTAAGTGTCAGAGATGCCGAGTGCTGTGCGGATATCGGAGTAAAGGGAATAGTAGTGTCACATCACGGAGGGCGCCTTGCCTGTGCCGTTCCGCCGCTTTATGTGCTTCCTGATATTGCAGCGGCTGTCGGAGCTGTTATGCCGATTTTTGTTGATTGCGGAATATGCTCAGGTACGGATGCGTATAAGGCTTTGGCTTTGGGTGCAACAGCAGTCAGCGTAGGAATTCATCTGATTCCGTTTATCGGAAAGGGCGGTGGTAATGCTGTTGCCGAGCGGATAAAAGTCATGAATGATGAGCTTAGAGGTGTAATGGCATATACCGGAGTTAAGGACATGAGAAGCTTTGATGCATCATTGGTTCACAGATTATAGATTATTTCTCGTGACAGGTTATTTGGAAGTCAAGAATAGGATAAAAGAAAACACCCCGTTTGGGGTGTTTCTTGTATTCTGATATATTATTTTAAATTATTCTGCATCAGCTTCCTTGCGCTTTGAATTGATTACAACAAATCCGCCGAATACGATGCATGCTGCACCGATTGCAAAGAGTAAGCTGTTAGGAGTTGTACCTGTCTGAGGAAGTACGTCACCCTGAGGAGTTTCGATTTCGTCAAGCTCAAGAATTTCTTCTTCCTCTGCAGCGCCTTCGGGAACATCGATTTCATCAAGCTCAAGAACTTCTTCCTCTACAGCGCCTTCGGGAACATCGATTTCGTCAAGCTCAAGAACTTCTTCTTCCTCTGCAGCGCCCTCGGGAGTTTCAATTTCCTCAATATCAAGAATTTCTTCTTCTACAGTGTCTTCAGAGATTTCGATTTCGTCAGGCTCGGTAATTTCTTCTTCAATATCGCTCTCGGGAGCAGCAGTAGGAACTACAGTAGGCTCGGGAGTTGTAGAAGGTTCTGCAGTAGGCTCGGGAGTAGCAGAAGGTTCTGCAGTAGGCTCGGGAGTAGCAGAAGGTTCTGCAGTGGGCTCGGGAGTAGCAGAAGGTTCTGCAGTAGGCTCGGGAGTAGGAGTAGGTTCTGCAGTGGGCTCGGGAGTAGGAGTAGGTTCTGCAGTAGGCTCGGGAGTAGTAGTAGGAGCATTCGCCGTTAAAGTAATATTGATTGAATCGTTATTATTGATAAGCTTATCCTGCTTATTTAATGACCATGTAAGCTCAATAAACTGCCAAAAATCATCTGCGGAGTAAGTCTGGCTTTCGTATCCTTCGGCAGAAATCGTAACCTCTGTAAGAGCTTTTAAACCTTCGGATGCCTTAATTGTTCCGATTCCGTTATCAGCTGAGACAGTAGAGGAGGACTGTGAAAAAATACCGGAATAAGTAACGGTGATGGTTGCATCGTTTATTGACTCACCGTTTTCGTTAGTTATTGCAAATGAATATGTAGAACCGTCTTCAACAACTTCTTCCGTTTTGTCAACAACGTTTTCAACAACTTCTTCAGTCTTCTCAACGACATCTTCAACAACGTCCTTGGTCTTGTCAACAACGTATTCGATGGCATCTTCTGCCTGGTCGATAAGGTCATCTGCCCAATCGAACCAGCCGGCAACGTTTTCGGCAGGAAGCATTGTTTTTGCTTCTGCACTTATATTATTTACATTGCAAACCATAAATGCTGCAATGAGGATTAAGCTAAATGCCTTTACTAATGTGTTCTTTAAGTTCTTCATGTTATTCTCCCTTTAAATTGTTCGTATTATGTTTCTTTGATATTAGGATAGCAGAGAAGAGATACATTTTGGATACATTTTGAGGCAAAGAACATATCATTTTTTTAAAGATGTAACTTTTTATTGCGAAATGACTACCGCGAACAATTAGTAATTGCTTTTATCCGGCATAAATAATATACTGTTTAGGTAATTTGTTATGTAAAATATTACTGTTACATAAGGAATGATTTTAGGCGAAGAGTATGAAAAATCACATTGGTATGCTGATTTTTCATACGGCTTATTTGTGCCGAGGCGTCATAAATAAGCCTTTTATGCGACGTGTGAAATCACCTGCGTGAATTTCCTGCGCGGATTCCTGCGCTACGCTTCGGAATGGGGAAAGTGTTAATTATGAAGCTAAACGATATTATGCAAAGAGAGAACGCTCCTGATTTTGCCGGAATTGAGAATTCATATTTTCTGCTGGGGCTGTTAAGTGCATTCGATAATCGATTTCAGGCGGTGGCGGACAAACTTATAGGAGAAATAAGCTGGAAGCAGTTTTTTGCGATTATTTGCATCAATCTGTTCAAAGAAGCCCCGTCTATAAGTGAGCTGGCAGAAATTATGGGAAGCTCTCACCAGAATGTAAAGCAGATTTTACTGAAGCTTGAGAAAAAGGGCTTTGTAAGCATCGAAGCCGACATAAGTGATAAGCGCTGTCAGAGGGTAGTTGTTACGGAAGAATGTCGCACATTTTGCGAGAATAACGATGAGAGGAGCAATGCTGCGGTGAGTACATTGTTTAAGGATATCTCTGAGGAAGAGCTTCGTACAACTGTGGGAACAATTATGAAAATGGAAAATAATCTGGATGACATTAAATAAACGGAGGTTAATATGAAAAGAGAGGATTTGGTTAAGCTTCTTGAAAGTATGACACTTGAGGAAAAGGCAGGGCAGCTGCTTCAGATAAATGTCAGCAGCTATTCGGAGGAAGGCTCTGAGACGGGACCGAAGGCAGAGGATGAATTTTCTGTTGAGGAGATTGCAAATGCGGGAACTATTCTCGGAGCGGTCGGAGCTGAACGTATAAGGAATATTCAGAATGCAGCCATGGCAAATCAGCCTCATCATATTCCCCTAATATTTATGGCAGATATTATAAACGGATACCGTACGGTTTTCCCGATACCGCTGGCACAGGGCTGTACCTTTGATCCGGAGCTTGCGCGTCTGGGTGCTGAGATTGCAGCGGCAGAATCAGCGGCAGGCGGACTTCATCTTACCTTTTCTCCGATGGTAGATCTTGTTAGGGATTCACGTTGGGGAAGAGTTATGGAGTCAACGGGAGAGGATGTTTTTCTGAACTGCAGCTTCGCAAAGGCTATTGTACAGGGGTATCAGGGTGACAGGAAGCCAAATGATGCTTCTCCGTTTGAGTCGGGGAAAATAGCAGCCTGCGTGAAGCACTTTGCCGGCTACGGAGCACCGATGGCGGGAAGGGATTATGCGGAGGTTGAGCTTTCTGAAAGAACCCTGAGAGAGGAGTATCTTTCCTCTTATCGTGCCGCAATTGACGCCGGTGCCGAAATGGTTATGACCTCGTTTAATACGCTTGACCGAATTCCGTCCTCGGGAAATGAATGGCTGATGCGGGATGTTTTGAGAAAAGAAATGGGCTTTGGCGGAGTTGTCATATCTGACTGGGCAGCCATATTTGAAATGATAAGTCACGGTATTGCGGAGGATGAGCGTGAAGCAGCAATGCTTGCGATTCGAGCAGGCGTTGATATTGATATGGTTACGCACTGCTACAGCAGAAATCTTGCAGGGCTTGTTAGAGACGGAATTATTCAGGAGAAGCTTCTTGATGAAGCTGTTATGAGAGTACTTGAGCTTAAGAATAAGCTCGGATTATTTGAGAATCCTTATAAGGACGGAAGCCGTGAGCTTGAGGAAGAGCTTATTTTGTGTGATAAGCACAGGGAGACTGCAAGAAAAATTACGGCAGAAAGCTTTGTCCTTCTGAAAAATGACGGAATTCTTCCGCTTGAGAAAAATAAGAATAATATTGCCCTTATCGGTCCGCACGGAAAGAATCATGCGATTAACGGTGCGTGGTCAATATTCGGTAAGGAAGAGGATACGGTTTCTGTCTGGGATGCACTCAGCCGGGAAGAGGATAGCTTAATATACGCAAAGGGCTGCGCACTTCTTGATAATAACAGGGGTCTTCTTATGTATGGTGACGCCATTGATTACGAGAATGACAAGGCGGTGGCAGAGCGTCAGCTCGCCGAAGCGGCAGAGGCAGCCGAAAAGGCCGAGTATGTGCTTCTGGCAATCGGTGAGCCGGCTGTTTATTCGGGTGAGGCAGCAAGCCGCAGCGATATTGTGCTTCCGGCCTGCCAGCAGAGGCTTTTTGATGAGATATATAAGGTGAACCGAAACATAATCGTTATTCTGTTCTCGGGAAGACCGCTTGATATTCGCTGTATTTCCGAAAGGGCAAGAGCCGTTCTTGTTGTATGGCAGCCGGGAACAGAGGGCGGTAATGCAATTGCCGACGTATTATACGGAAAAGTTAATCCTTCAGGTAAGCTTTCAATGAGCTTCCCCTACTGTACGGGTCAGCTTCCGATAAGGTACTCGACGATGATATCGGGCAGACCGTTTACGGATGAGAGGAATAAATTCTGTTCAAGATATCTTGACATACCTAACGAGCCGCTTTATCCGTTTGGCTACGGTTTGTCGTATACGGATTTTGAGATATCGGACATAAGTCTTGATAAGGGTACATTAACGGGAGAAGAGGGAGACTGCATAACTGCCTCGGTAACCGTAAAGAATAAGGGCAGCATGGCAGGTAAAGAGGTTGTCCAGATGTATATCAGAGATATGAAGGCATCGGTTGCAAGACCGTGCAGAGAGCTTAAGGGCTTTAAGAAAATACTGCTTGCACCCGGTGAGGAGCAAAGAGTTGAATTCAGAATTACAGAGGATATGCTTCGGTTTTATGATATAAGAATGAATTATGTCAGCGAACCGGGTGAATTCAGAGTTTATATAGGAAATTGCAGTAATACCGGAAATGAAGCAGTGTTTACGCTTGCATAGCCGGTATATGGAGGAGCAGATGAATAATAGGGCATTAATCGCAATGAGCGGAGGAGTTGATTCGGCCGTTGCAGCTTATTTGATGCTGGAATCCGAATATGACTGTATGGGTGCGACCATGAAGCTGTTTAATAAGGCAGATGCGGTTTTTGCAGCGGACGTTCCTGCAGACGGTACAGAGGGAATACAGGATGCAGCAGCAATATGCGAGCGTTTAAATATTCCCTTTAGCATTATTGATTATACAGAAGGCTTTAGGGAAAATGTAATTGAGCCGTTTGTCTGTGCTTATGAAAGCGGTGCTACGCCCAACCCATGTCTTGACTGTAACAGGGAAATGAAATTCGGACGTCTTTTGGAATGTGCGGATGAAAAGGGTGCCGATATTATTGTAACCGGTCACTATGCAAGGACTGAATATGATGAGGAATCAGGAAGATACCGGCTTCTTAAGGCAAAGGATATTTCCAAGGATCAGAGCTATGTTCTGTACCAGCTTACGCAGGATCAGCTGCGAAGGGTAAGATTTCCTCTGGGAAATATGACCAAGGAAGAGGTAAGAGGACTTGCCCTTGCGAATAATTTCATTAATGCCCGCAGACATGACAGTCAGGATATATGCTTTATTCCGGATGGGGACTATGCAGCCTTTATCGAGCGCTATACGGGTAAAAAGTATCCGGAGGGCGATTTTGTTGATAAATCAGGAAAAAAGCTCGGAACGCATAAGGGCATTATAAGGTATACAACAGGTCAGAGGCGCGGACTGGGTCTTGCGCTTCCGGCACCTTTATATGTCTGCGATAAGGATATAGAGGGAAACAGAGTTGTTTTGTGCAGCAATGATGAGCTGTTTTCCGATGAGCTTACTGCGAACAGGGTTAATCTTATCAGTGTTGCAAAGATAACGGGAGAAGTGCGGGTAAATGCCAGAATACGCTACAGCCATAAGGAGCAGCCGGCATCGGTAATAATGAAAGACGACAGGATGTATGTTAAATTTGATGAGCCGCAGCGGGCGATTACGAAGGGACAGGCGGTTGTGCTGTATGACGGAAACTGCGTTGTGGGCGGCGGCAGGATAGTGTAATCTTATCCGCACTACGCTTCGGAATGGAGGATAGTGTGAAAAATATACCACCTACGCTTCGGAAGGGAGATTACTGTGAGGAATATAAAGCTTACAATAGAATATGACGGAACAAAATACGACAGCTGGGCGAAGCAGTCCGGCTCGAAGGCTGTTACCATACAGGACCGGCTTGAGGCGGTTATTGAGCGCATGCTTGACGGAGAGAAAACAGAGCTTATAGGTGCGGCACGTACTGAAGCCGGAGTGCATGCATATGCGCAGGTAGCGTGCTTTAAGACTGAATCAAAAAAGAGTCTTGAGAGTATAAAGCAGTATATTAACAGATATTTACCTCGTGATATAGCGGTACTTTCGGTTTCGGAGGCTCCCGAGCGTTTTCATCCGGCTTTTTCGGCGAAATCCTTTGAATACGAATATAAGCTTACAATGGGAGAGGTGCCTTCGGTATTTGACAGAAGGTATAATTACTATTGCTTTAAGCCCCTTAATCTTGATGCGATGAGGAAAGCAGCCGAGTTCTTTAAGGGAAAGCATGATATGAAGGCTTTCTCTGATAATAAAAGGCAGAAAAAATCGACGGTTCGTGAAATCTTCTCAATAGAAATCTACGGAAACGGTAATGAGGCATCGATATTGCTTCATGCGGATGATTTCTGGCCGAACATGGCGAAGATTATTGTCGGAACCCTTATTGAGGTTGGTATGGGAAATATAAAGCCTGCCGAAATCAAGGACATAATAGACAGCGGTGAGCGTGAAAAGGCAGGTCCTACAATGGACTCTAAGGGGCTTTTTCTTTCAGCGGTGCATTATTGATTGCGGCTTTTTTTCACGGAGCGGATGTAAAAAAAGAAAAGTATGAATAAAAGCAGAACCGGAATCAGAAGCATTTTGTATTTGTCATAATACATACCGACTGTTTCCCAGCTTTCGCGCAGAAAATAGCCGGCACCGATTAACAGGGTGTTCCAGAGTGTGATGCCAAGCATTGAGGAAAAGACAAATTCGGAGAACGGCTGCGCGGCGGCACCGGCGATGAAGGCTATGTAGGTACGGCAAATAGGAATAAGTCTTCCGATACATACGGCGTATTTGCCGAAACGGTCAAACTTTCGGACTGAGGCGTCAAAGCCCTTTTTTGTGCGGGGGAAACGTGTTGTAATTCCCGAAATGATTCTGTCTTTGCCGAACCGGCCGATACAATAGCAGATGCAGGTTCCGGCGAGCCCCGCAACAACGCTTAGAGCTACCAGCAGAAGATAGGGTATGGCATTAAGGGAGGCAAGGGCTCCTGAAAGAGGCAGTACAATTTCGCTGGAAACGGGAAAGCATGCATACTCAAGCATGATAACAATAACCATTGCGGCAAGTCCGTAGCTGTTAACAAATTCAATCAGACCGTTCATTAAACCTCAAGGCATAGGCCTATATAAATATACTAATAAAATGTATTATGCGGGATAGGGAATTATTACTTTGAATTGTCTATAATCAGAAAAGGGGAATTCTATGGGAATGATATCGAATGACTGGCTTGAGCTGATAAGCCCGGAGTTTAACAAGCCATATTATAAGGAGCTTTATAATTTTGTCAGGGAAGAATACGCAAGATGTACCATATATCCGCCGGCTGACGATATTTTTAATGCACTTCATTTTACACCGCTCAGTAAGGTTAAGGTAATGATACTCGGACAGGATCCCTACCATGGAGTAAATCAGGCACACGGGCTGAGCTTCTCGGTGCTTCCCACGCAGAGGCAGCTGCCGCCGTCTCTGCAGAATATCTATAAAGAGCTGCAGGATGATGTGGGCTGCTACATACCGGATAACGGATATCTTAAGAAATGGGCAGATCAGGGAGTTCTTCTGCTTAATACCGTGCTTACCGTAAGGGCGCATCAGGCGAATTCACATCAGGGACACGGCTGGGAGCAGTTTACGGATGCAATAATAAGAGCAGTAAATGCGCAGGACATGCCTATTGTATATATGCTCTGGGGAAGACCGGCGCAGAGTAAAATTCCCATGCTTAATAATAAAAAGCATCTGATTCTCCGGGCTCCGCATCCGAGTCCTTTGTCGGTTTACAGAGGCTTTTTCGGATGCAGACATTTCAGTCTGGCAAATAAATTTCTTCGTGAAAACGGCTGTGAGGAAATAGACTGGCAGATTGATAATTATTATCAGGCACAATAGGAATACTGACAGGATAAGCGCGGATTCCTGCGCTACACTTCGGAATGGTGGTTAGTATGAATCAGATATATGAGCGAACACAATTACTGATAGGCGAACAGGCAATTGAAAAGCTAAAAAGCAGTCATGTTGCCGTATTTGGAATAGGAGGCGTCGGCGGACATGCAGCGGAGGCTCTTGTACGTTCGGGAGTAGGGGCAATTGACCTCTTTGATAAGGATACGGTCTCCGAATCAAATCTGAACAGGCAGCTTATTGCGGTACGCAGCAATATCGGAAAGCTTAAGGTTGATGCCATGAGGGAAAGGATTGCCGATATTAATCCGGATGTGAAGGTAGTTTGCTATCCCGTGTTTTATCTTCCGGCAAATGCTGATGATTATGATTTGTCCCAATATGACTATATTATAGATGCGATTGATACGGTTACGGCAAAGCTTGAACTGATAGAACGCGCCGACAGACTCGGAGTACCGGTTATCAGCTCCATGGGAGCGGGCAATAAGCTTCATCCCGAGCTGTTCGAGATTGCAGATATTTATGAGACCTCAATATGTCCGCTTGCGCGCATAATGAGAAAGGAATTACGTGCAAGAAATATTGAGTCGCTGAAGGTTGTCTATTCCAAGGAAGAACCGGTAAAAAAATACATGGACAGAAGCAGTGAAACAAGACCGCTGCCGGGGAGTATTGCATTTGTTCCGTCGGCAGCAGGAATTATTCTGGCAGGCGCTGTTATTCGGGATTTAATCAGCGCATAGCAAGCTTTCTCAGTGCCTCGATTTTCGCGCGATCAGTGGCAGGCATGTTGCCGGCAATTAAATCGAACAGTAAATCACTTTCATCCTTTGTAAAGCTTATGCCCATAGACTTCATTTTTGCATTGGCGCGAAGAAGTGCGGGAATTGCCATGTCGATGCTCATGCCCTTTGTATCGGCAATAAATTCGCTGATTATCTGTCGTTTTTCGGGGGAAAGCTTTTGTATGCGGGGATTTCTTAAGAATTCGTCGCTATTCATGTTTACCTCCGTATAATTCTTTTAATAATTCGAGATTCTGTTTTTCCTCGGGGCTGAGGAGTGAAGAAAGAGCTTCAATGATATCCGTACCCGGCATCGGGCCGTGAGCTTTATTAGATGTACTGTCTGCGCACAGCTCGTCAGGTGAAGCAGCTTTAGCCTCCTCGGATTCATTTTCGGATGAATTTGGTGTAAATGTCGACATGACCTCCGAAAGGTCATTGTACATACTGTAAAACTTCTGAGCCTGAAGAGCGCCAAGAATGCCGTCGATGACTGAACGGTATTTCTCGGGGCAGCTTTCCGAGGCACTTTTTAGAAGTGCTTCAGGGTCTGAACACAGAGAGCTCAGTGATATTTTATTGAGATTCAGTTTCTCTGCCTTTCGCATTTCGTTCAGTGCGGCTTCAAGCTCAAGAACTCTTACCGGGAGAGTGAGGTATTCCCTGTAGGGGGAGAGAATATGAGGAAGAACAGCCCGCAGTACCGGTAAGAGTGAAAACAAGTCTATCATGGCTGTACTCCCTTAAGGCATGGTTCTTCTATAAATATATGAGAGGATGGAATTCGTATGATTAAGAACATAATTTTTGATATCGGAAATGTACTTGCTGAGTTTCGCTGGAAGGATTATATTGCCGAGCTTGGAATAACGGGCGATAAAGCGGAAAGACTGGCAAGGATTACTGTTGAAAGTGAGCACTGGGTGATGGCTGATGCCGGAATAATAAGTACGGAGGATATACTGCCGATATGTCTTGAGGGAAATGAGGATATTGAGCCTGAGATAAGACTTTTCTTCAAGGACAGAAGAAGGCTTGTTATGGAATATGCTTATGCGGCAGGCTGGATAGACGAGCTAAAGGCAAGAGGCTTTAAAATATACATACTTTCCGATTACAGTGAGGATAATTTTGAACTGATTAGGGATACCTTCAGCTTTCTCGGAAGGGAAGACGGAAGGGTAGTTTCGTATATGGAGAAATGCACCAAGCCGTCAGAGAAGATGTATAATACACTGCTTGAACGATATGGACTTAATGCATCGGAATGCGTATTTCTTGATGATAAGAAAATAAATATTGAGGGTGCCGAAAAAGCAGGTATACACGGTATTGTTTTTAAGGATTATGAGTCAGCACGCGCAGAGCTTGAGAAGCTTATTGCGGCTGTTTAGTAATTTTCGGTATTGAAAAGCGCTGAGGTCACAAACCCCAGCGCTTTGTTTCCGGAAGAGATTAAGACTCAAACCGGATAAGCAGATTGGAAGATGCAATTAGCAGCAGCTTCCGCAGTTTGACTGATAGCCGTAGCCTGAGTTGCCGCAGCCACCGCAGAAGAGGAGGAGAAGAATAATCCATAAGCAGCTGTTATCACCGCATGAATCACCGCAGCCGCCGCAGCAGAAGAGGAGAATGAGAATGATAATCCAGGAAGAGCCTCCGTTGTTGTTGAATAAGCCGCAGCTGTTTGTACGTGCGTTTCCGCATCCGAGTTCAGACATATTTGAACCTCCAAATAATGTTTACACTGATATAATATGGTCTGGTGCTTGTCATGTTTACAAAAAAATGTTATACTGTCACGGAAAATACATTGATGAAAAAGGTGAAGAAAATGCTGATTGACGCCGGACTGATTTTGGAGGGCGGGGGGACAAGATGCGCGTATACAGTAGGAATACTGGATTTCCTAATGGAGAATGATTTTTACTTTAAGCATGTTTATTCGGTTTCTGCGAGTGCCTATGCTGCGATAAATTACATTGCGAAGCAGAAGGGTAGGGCGAAGGAGTGCTCCATTGATTATATGGCTAAGGAAAATATTTTCACATGGCGCTCACTTCTTACAACCGGAAGCGTGTACAATACGGGCCTGCTGTTTGACAGACTTCCGAATAAGGAGGTTCCGTTTGATTTTGATTCGTTCTTTAATTCGGATATGAATCTTACAATGAGTGTTACGGATATGAAAACCGGAGAACCGGTATATTATAATGAATTCGGCGATAATAAACGTCTTATGGATATCTGCTGTGCGTCAAATTCATTTCCGGTCATTACCCATATACAGTATATTGACGGAAGACCCGTGCTTGACGGAGGAATGGCGGATGCCATCCCGATTCATAAGGCACTGGCCGACGGAATTGAGAAATGTATAGTGGTACTTACCCAGCCTAAGGGATTCCGCAAGAAGGTTAAGAAAAACCGTATTATTATGGCGCGGTATTTCCGATACGGTAAGTTTGTTGAGATGGTAAATAAAAGGCCCGAATTCTACAATTCAACCCTCGATTATATTGAGGAGCTTGATAAGGACGGTAAGATTATGTCGTTTTATCCGGAAATTGACCCGCCGCCTCTTATCTGTCGGAAAACGGATGTGCTGAATGCGTTTTACAGGCACGGTTATGAGCATATTAAGCAGAAATTTCCCGAAATAAAAAGATATCTCGGGCTCGAATAATCAGGAGGAAGAGCATGGGCATATTGGGACGAACCTTAAAGTACGGAAGCTTTAAGACAAGACTGTTTCTGGTTCTGACAATAGTTTGCTGTGCGCTTGGACTCGGTACGCTGGCAGCATGTTTTGTGCTGCCTTCAATTTATTTATTCGTACTTTGCGCAGCATTACTAATTGCAGGCTTCGCTCTCGGAATGTGCCTTTTTCGTGCTGACCGCAGGGAAACACGGCAGCAGGACAATGCAAATAATAAAGGGGATGTATATAAGGCGTCAGCGGACGGACATATTGAAAGACCGTCCCGAATGGGCAGAAGTAAGACCGCTGCGGAGCGTGAGCCGGAGAACAATGACACGAAAGAATTTGAGCCCGTGCGCAGGGTGGCAGCAGGCAGCAGACCGGAAAGCCGTTTTGAGGTGAATTACAGTAAGGCATATGTAAATAAGCTTCTTAAGCTTTATCGGATAAAGAAGGTATATACGCCCATAATAATAGATAAATGTGACAGTCTTGCGATTTCAAGATGCCCTGCCTATGTGTGGGATAAGGGCGGTGTTATGCACTTTCTGCTTTTTGAGCCCGAAAGCCGTGTCGTGACAATGAGCATGCAGGATGCAAGAAGGGTTACATATCGCAAGAACGTCGAGGAAACCTTTGCAGAGGGCTACGAAATCATGAAAAGCGGGATTGAAAATTTTGAAGAATTTGAGGATGTGATGCCCGTATATTCAAGTGAGCGGGTAAATCCCTATAAATCAATAAATGTAAAGAATCTTTACGTATTGGGCAAGGACATGATGATAACTCCGAAGTCACTTCGTCTGCTCAGAAAAAAATATGATTTTGATATTAACATCTTCGATTCCTTTAATTTGCGTGAGCAATACAGTGATTATTTCAAAAAGGCATATGAGAGCAGGGTTATGTGGAGTGATAATATCATATCCCAGAAGGAATATCAGGATTCAATCAGGGAGATTCTGACTGATATGACCGGTGATATGGATTTAACACGCTTTGATGTTAACGACGATATTGACAGAATGGTAAAATATCGCCTGATAACAAAGGAATATGCTGATTTTTACAAGGGCAGAAAAGGCTGATAATTAATATCAGGCCGGAGTTTGAAAGGACGGATTTATGGAAAGAGAGAATTACGGACCGCTTCCCGGACAGCTATACAGACATTTTAAGGGGATGCCGTACCAGATTATTGCAATAGCGACACATAGTGAGACTAGAGAAAGAATGGTTGTTTATCAGGCATTGTATGGGGATTACGGTGTTTATGTAAGACCCTATGATATGTTTGTAAGCGAGGTTGACCATGAAAAATATCCTGATGTCCGGCAGAAATACAGGTTTGAAAGAGTGGAGAGGTTTGAAGTCTCCGATAAAAAGGAAGTGAAAGCAGCAACGCCTGCGGGCGTTTCAGACCTTCTTATGCGATTCCTTGATGCAGAGAGCTATCAGGATAAGCTAAGGATACTTGATGAATGCTTTGAAAAGGCTGATGAGCGTACGCTTAACAGTATAGAAGCCTCTCTTGATATCGCCGGTGTTTCGGGTTCAATCGAAGAAAGGCTTGATTTTATAAAATATAATCTGCGTACGCGCATCAAATACGAAAGTTCAAGATTACGGTAGAATAGGGCAGTATATATGCCTGATTACTGCTCTGAGTGCTCGGTCTCTTTAATGACATAGACCGGGCGCTTTTTGGTTTCAAGATACATGCGTGCAAGGTATTGGCCCTGAATGCCCATAAAAAGAAGCTGAACACCTCCGATAAAGGTAATAATACAGAAGAGGGTCGGGAAGCCGGCAACAGGGTCACCCCAGATAAGTGTTTTTACAACAACAATTGCTGCCATTATTACAGCAATAAGGCAGAAGATGATTCCGAATACCGAGGCGAGTGTAAGCGGAGCGGTTGAAAATGCGAAAAGGCCTTCAAGTGAATATTTTGCAAGTCCCCAGAAGGACCATTTGGATTTTCCTGCAATTCGCTCAATATTTTCGTAAGGAATCCAGAGGGTATTAAAACCGACCCAGTTGAAAATTCCCTTTGTAAAGCGGTTGTATTCCTGAAGTTCAAGAACCGTATCCACCACCTGTCTTGTCATCATCCGGTAATCGGTGGCACCGTTTACGAGATTGATTTTTGAAAGCTTATTAATAAGCTTATAGAAGCCCTTTGAAAAAAAGGAGCGGATAACAGCTTCACCTTTTCTGGTTTTGCGATACATTGCGACAGAATCATATTCACCCTGACGAAGTGTCTCAAGCATTGACGGAATATATTCGGGAGGATGCTGAAGATCGGCATCAAGTAAAACGACAAAGTCTCCTTTTGAGGCCTTAAGGCCGGCATAGATTCCGGCTTCCTTTCCAAAATTTCGGGAAAAGGAGATATATCGTACACGTGTGTCATTGCTGTGAAACTGTCGGAGCAGCTTAAGCGTTCCGTCCTTAGAGCCGTCATCAATAAAGATGAATTCACTGTCGGCATCATAAGATGCGCAGATTTCATTCATCTTCTCCATAAAGAGGGGAAGTACCTCTTCCTCGTTATAGCACGGAACCACTATCGAGACTAAGCTTCTCATAAATATCCTCCCAGTTTTCCATAAGCTCGGCAAGACGTTCGTCATTTTTCTGCTTTTCATTGCTTATTTCAAGCAGCTTCACCGAATTCGTGCAGACCTCATCAGCTTGTGCGAGTATGTCAAGCTCTTCGTTTCGTGCCTCAAGGGCATGAATCTCGGCCTCGCACTTTTCAAGCTCGCTTTCAAGCTTGCGTCTCTGCGCCTGTACTTTTTTTGCCTGCATCCAGTCTTCCTTAGATACAGCCTTCTTTGCTTCGATCGTGTCAGAGGCAGAAGCAGCGGTATCGGCCGATGACCTTGCGGCCATTACGATATCACGCTTTTCCAGATAATAATCATAATTACCGTTGTAGAGCACGACATCATGATTAACAAGCTCAAATACTCTTGTGGCGGTTTTGTTGATAAAGTAACGGTCATGAGAAACGTAGATAACAGTTCCGGTATACTGCGCAATTGCCTGCTCAAGAATTTCCTTTGATACAATGTCAAGATGGTTTGTAGGCTCGTCAAGTATCAGAAGATTTGCATCGGAGAGCATCAGCTTGGCAAGAGAAACGCGACCTCTTTCACCGCCGCTTATTTCACGTATCAGCTTAAAGGCATCATCGCCCGTAAACAGAAAGGCAGCAAGGCAGTTGCGTACCTTTGTATTGTCCATATCGGGATAGGTATCCTGTATCTCCTGAAATATTGTTTTATCGGGGCTTAAAACATGATGCTCCTGATCATAATAGCCGATGTAAACCTTAGCACCGGTTTTATATTCACCGCTGTCGGCTGCAAGTATTCCGTTAATTATCTTAAGCAGGGTTGTTTTGCCGGTTCCGTTATTGCCGATAATCGCAACCTTATCGCCGCGCTTGATTTCAAAGGATACATTATCAAAAAGTGTCTGACCGTCAAAGCCCTTGGAGAGCTTCTTAACAGACAAAACATCATTGCCGCTTATAATATTCGGCTCAAGGCGGATGTCCATTTCGGCGTTTACGGTTTCGGGACGCTCAAGGCGTTCTATTTTATCGAGCATTTTTTCGCGGCTTTCGGCACGCTTAATGGATTTTTCGCGGTTAAAGGATTTGAGCTTTTCTATAACAGCTTCCTGACGCTTTATTTCACGCTGCTGGTTGATATAGTGTCGCAGCATAACCTCGCGCTGCTTTGCCTTTTTCTCTGCGTAAGAAGAGTAATTGCCGTCAAAGCTCTGGGCGTGTGTATTATCAAGCTCAATGACCTTGGTTACGATTTTATCAAGGAAATAGCGGTCATGGGCAACAACAATAACGGCACCCTTATAGTTAAGAAGGAAGTTTTCAAGCCATGCGATTGATTCCATGTCGAGATGGTTTGTAGGCTCATCCAGCATGATAAGATCGGGGCTTGTAATAAGCAGCTTACTCAGTGCCACACGGGTTTTCTGACCGCCGGAAAGAGTAGAAACGTTTTTTGAGAACTCTTCCTCTGAAAAACCGAGACCCTTTAAAACGCCGGTCACCTCACTGCGGCATGCATAGCCGTTTGCGGCTTCAAAATCATGTGTAAGCCTTGTGTAGCTGTTAAGCATCGCTTCGAGTTCTTCGCCTGAGGCGTTTTTCATTTCGCGCTCAAGGCGTCTTATATTCTGTTCAATGGCAATAATTCCGGCTTTAACGGACATAACCTCGTCATAGATGGTATTTTCGCCGACGAGGTCCTGCTGCTGTGACAGATAGCCGATTGTGGCGCCCTTTGCCGGTACAACCTGACCGCTGTCAGGCATAAGCTCACCGGTAATTATTTTGAGAATGGTTGACTTGCCGGCACCGTTGATTCCGACGATGGCAGCCTTTTCGTGATCATTTATATGAAAGGAGACATCCGACAGGATGACATCCGTTCCGAAGCTTTTTGTGATATTCTGACAGGATAGAATCATTTCCTAAACATCCTTTGCGTGATATTTGCCGGACATACTGCATGTGCTGACAATTGCCGACTTTATAATAATATAATAAAAGGGGCTGATTTACAAGTGCGTTATGGCTGCGGCACGGTATAAGTGAGCGGCAATACTTGAAACGTATATGTACAAATGCTATAATTAATCGGATACAGTAGTTTGGTTTAGACAGGAGGCAAATTTGAGCTATCTATTAAGTGCGGCTCAGGCAAGAGCTGTTGATGACTATACGATAAACAGAACGGGAATTCCTCAGGCCGTACTCATGGAGAGGGCAGCTTTGGCTGTAGCCGACAGTATATGCTCCGGCTTTTCCAATGACACGGCAGTTTATGTTATCTACGGGGCAGGTAATAACGGCGGAGACGGACTTGCTGCCGGAAGAATACTGAGTCTGCGCGGATATAGCGTGTTCGCGGCGCCCGCGGTTTCGGGACTTGACGGCAGGCTTTCGGGAATGGCAGCGGAGCAGCTTAAGATAGCGCAAAAATGTAAGGTTGAGGCAGTAACTGCCGATGAGCTTTTTGAATATACTAAAGTAAATCGTAAGGCTGTAATTATTGACGCTATATTCGGTATCGGGCTTTCGAGAGAGCTTGAGGGTGAGTATGCGAATACGGTCGGACGGATAAATAAGACGGGGCTCCCCGTATTTTCGGTTGATATTCCGAGCGGAATAAATACCGACAGCGGAGCCGTAATGGGCATGGCGGTCAGGGCAGAAAAGACGGTTACCTTCGGATATCTTAAGCCGGCACATGTTTTATATCCGGGAGCCGAATATTCAGGCGAGGTTATATTAAATGATATAGGATTTTCAGCCGAGATTTGCGGGCTGTATGATATACCCGGTATGGATGGTAACAGGATAACGTACTATTCGGATAAATCAGAGGTTCCGCTCCCGAGGCGCTTTGCAGCAAGTAATAAGGGCAGCTACGGAAGGACTCTTATTATCGGAGGCAGCAGGGGCATGGCAGGCTCGGTATGTCTTTGTGCGGAGGCGGCTCTTATTGCAGGAAGCGGTCTGGTTAAGCTTCTTGCCTCTGAGGATGCCGTGAGGGCAGTTAATCACAGGCGTCCTGAGATAATGACCGGAGTTTTACTGAGAGATGACGGTTATGACGAGGATATGCTTGAGGAGGCAATGGACTGGGCAACGGTTATTGTTATCGGACCGGGTCTCGGAAAGAGCAGTGCGGCAAGGGAAATCCTCCGGACGGTGCTTGCCTCGGAGAAGCCGGCCGTTTATGATGCGGATGCTCTTAATATTATCGCTGAAATGACTGAAGGAGCAATAAACAGGGCAAATGCTATCAGCAGGATGATTAGCGGCAGGGCGGTACTGACTCCTCATATAGGAGAAATGTCGCGTTTGTCGGGAATATCGGTGCCGGAGGTTAAGAGCGACATATTTGACATTACTTTGGATTATGCCTATAATGAAAGGATAGTCTATGTATGTAAGGACGCCAGAACGGTTGTTTCTGACGGAAATGAAATATATGTTAATATAACAGGCAATAACGGAATGTCTACAGGCGGCAGCGGTGATGTCCTGTCCGGTCTTATCGGAGGGCTTGCGGCAGTCGGAATGAAGCTTTATGAAGCTGCGGCTTCTGCTGTATATATTCACGGAGCTGCGGGTGACAGGGCAGCGGCAGTTTTGTCGGAGGACTCTGTTACGGCGGGCTCAATCCTTGAGCAGATTCCCTATTGCATAAAGGAGTTAAGAAGTAATGAGTAATAGCTATAAAAGAACAGCGGCATATATAGATCTTAATGCCATTGTTCATAATGTTAAAGAGGTTAAGCGTGTTTTGAAGCCGTCTGCAGGAATCATGGCGGTTATCAAGGCGGATGCCTACGGACACGGAGCCGTCGAAACCGCACGTGCACTTGATGCAATGGATAGTGAGGGAGAAGCTCCGGTTCAGGCATACGGTGTTGCGATTGTGGAGGAAGGAATTTCCCTACGTAAGGCGGGAATTAAGAAGCCGATTCTTTTGCTTGGCTTTACGGCAGATGAGCAGCTTGATGAGGTCATCGATTACGGACTGACCCAGACGATTTATTCCCTTGAAAAGGCTGAGGCACTTAATAAGAGGGCTGTTGCGAAAGGGAAAATTGTCGACATTCATATAAAGATTGATACGGGAATGAGCCGCATCGGCTTTAAGCCCTGTGAGGAGAGCCGTGATATCATATTGAAGCTGGCGAAGCTTCCGGGTATCAGAATAGCCGGTATTTTTTCTCATCTTGCCTGTGCGGATGAGACGGATAAGACGGGCACATTATTACAGTACAAAAGGTTTACCTCATTTGTCGGGGAGCTTGAGAATAAGGGACTTAGCATTGCCATAAAGCATATTTCAAACAGTGCGGCAGTGATAGATATGCCTGAGCTGAATATGGATATGGTAAGGCTTGGAATCGCAACCTACGGAATGTATCCGTCAGCCGAGGTTAACCATGAAGCAGTAAGGCTGATTCCTGCGCTTGAATGGAAAACTCATATTTCATTTGTGAAGGAGATTGATAAGGGCTGCCCGGTAAGCTACGGTGCGGTTTTTACGGCTGACAGGAAAATGAGGGTGGCGACAATACCTGTCGGTTATGCGGACGGATATCCCAGAACCCTGTCGAATAAGGGAAGGGTGCTTATTCGCGGCAAATCAGCCCGGATTCTCGGCAGGATATGCATGGATCAGTTTATGGTTGATGTATCTGAGATACCGGATGCCGAATGCGGAGATATTGTAACGCTTGTCGGACATGACGGAAATGAGTTCATACCGATTGAAGAGCCTGCGGCTATGTCAGGTTCATTTAATTATGAATTTGCCTGCAGTATAGGAAGCAGGGTTCCGCGTGTATATATGCCATAGCAGTAAAATCGTGAATAGATAAACGTTTTCGGAATAAACAGTGTGAAACGGGAAAGAATATGACTAGATTATACCGAAAACGGAGTGTGATTTGATGACTATTCATAGAGGTGAGATATATTATGCGGACTTAAGACCCGTTATCGGGTCGGAGCAGGGCGGAGTGAGACCTGTTCTGATAGTACAGAATGATATGGGGAACCGTCACAGCCCCACGGTTATCTGTGCTGCGATTACCTCAAAGATGAATAAGGCGAAGCTGCCTACACATGTTGAAATAACGGCAGAGAAATACGGCATTGTTAAGGATTCCGTAATACTGCTTGAGCAAATCAGGACTATTGACAAATCAAGGCTGAGGGAACGTGTATGCAGACTTGACAGCGAAATAATGAATAGAATTGACAAAGCGCTTATTATAAGCTTTGCATTAGATACATAAGGAAAGGAGATGTGCACTTTTAGTGCAGAAAGACTATGGAAGAGCACCCGTGTATTGGGCTATTGGTTATTGGTTTTATTATTTTAATTAATGCATTTCTATCTGCGGCAATGTCCGCTCTTAAAAATGTAAGCGAGGCAAATCTTGAAAAGAGACTCGGGGACGGAGACGAACGGGCAGGACGGCTGATTAAGCTTGTCGAAAATGAGGGACGTTACATAGATGCCGTGGAAACCTGTATGTCCGTTCTGGTTATCATAATCGGTATTTTGTTTGCCGACTCGTATTTTGACAGCCTGTATCATGAGCTGCGCCTGGCACTTGAGGCAACGGGAGTGGCAGAATATTCCGTGCTGATTTCCGGTGCTATATCGGTTCTGGCAGTGATAGTTCTGATTTATGTTGTTGTTCTTTTCGGCAAGGTGATTCCCGATAAGCTGGTAAAGAAAAAAGCAGATGAGCGTATCGACAAATATTACGGAATACTTAAGCTGGCAGCAACGCTGATAATGCCGCTTTGCGGACTTATCAGAAAAAGTGCCGGACTGGTATTAAAGCTTGCAGGTCTAAACATTAACGAGCTTGATGATAATGTTACTGAAGAAGAGATTATATCAATTGTTAATGAGGGACAGGAGCAGGGAGTTCTGGAGGCCGAGGAAGCGGAAATGATATCAAACATTATCAACTTCGATGAGAAGCAGACACGTGATATCATGACGCACAGAACAAAGATAGTTGCAGTAAACAGTGAGCTTCAGATTGAAGAAGCGATGCAGTTTATGGCAGGTGAAAGCTTTTCGAGATTTCCGCTTTATACAGGCGATATTGATAATATTGTCGGTCTGATACACTTGAAGGATGTTATTAAATGCTATTCTACTGGTGATTATAAACGGAAGAAGCTGATTGATATAGCCAGAAAGCCGGTATTTGTTCCGGATACACAGAATATAGATGATTTGTTCCGCGAAATGCAGATGAAGAAAAACCATATCGCAATTGTTGTCGATGAATACGGGCAGACTGCGGGAATTGTGGCGATGGAGGATATTCTTGAGGAAATCGTCGGCAATATTCAGGATGAATTTGATAAAGAGGAAGAGCTTATTAAGGCTTGGGCAGACGGCAGCTTTCTTGTAAACGGCGAGGCTCCGCTGAGTGAGGTTGCCGAGAAAACGGGAATCAATCCTGATGAAGAGGATTTGGAGAATTTTGATACGCTCAACGGTCTTATAATCTCACTTCTCGGAAGAATACCTGCCGACGGCGAGGTTGAGACGATTGATTATTGCGGATACAGACTTGAGGTCCTCGAAACAAGAAAGAAAATGATCCAGAAGGTTCGCATATCGAAGCTTCCCGAAAAGGAGGCTGAGGATGATTCGGCAGATGATAAGGATGCTTCGTAATTATTAATTTCATATACAAAACAAAAAAGCAAGCTTTTGGGCTTGCTTTTTGTCAGTAACAACTAAATAAAGGATTATTGGGTGGGAGTAGAAAGTGTTTAACCACTATCTGAGCTATATAGTAATATTAAATTGTGTACAATTTGTGTTCTGTCTGTGAAAAAGAAATAAAAAGACTAAATTTAAAGGGAACAGTTAGCAAAATATTTGGGGAATAGTGTGAAAAATCATAATAAATAATTTTTCACACGGCTATTTATTTATGAGCGAAAGCAAATATCCATTGCGATATTCTTAGCGACAGGTCGCTCGGAAATGGGGGATAAAGTGAAGATTACGGTTATTTCGGTCGGTAAAATAAAGGAGCGCTTTTTTTCAATGGCAATAGATGAATATGCCAAACGTCTTTCGAGATACTGCAAGCTTGAGATTATTGAGGTACAGGATGATAAAACACCTGATGAAGCCGGTGAAAATGAGGAGCTTCGGATTAAGCAGCGGGAAGGAGAGCGCATATTAAAAAGTATTAAGGACGGAATGTATGTCGTTGCGCTGGCAATTGAGGGGAAAAAGATATCCTCAACCGGACTTGCAGATAAAATCGAGGCGCTGGGCATCGGCGGGAACAGCAATATAGCCTTTATTATCGGTGGCTCTCTTGGGCTTGACGAAAGAGTAACCAAAAGGGCAGACATGCTGCTCAGCTTTTCCGATATGACATTTCCGCATCAGCTTATGAGGGTGATACTGCTGGAACAGATTTATCGGAGCTTCAGGATAATAAACGGGGAACCGTATCATAAGTAAAACAGTTCAGCCTGAGCAATGACAACCCCACAAAATGTGCTTGCATATTTTTGTGGTTGCTTCATTGCTCAGGGTTAGCGCCCGTATATGAGCAAAGTAGCTGCGAAGCAGCGGTAATCAGCGCATTCTGTGTGATGCAGAATGCGCTGCACCGAAGGTGTCTTTGCGAATAGGCGCGAGCTGAACTGTTAGTAGAGGTATATGATGGGAAAGAAATTATCAGAAATGACCTTGGAAGAATTGTGGCAGTTGTTTCCTATCTTCTTAACAGAGCATCAAGAAGAATGGAAGGAATGGTATCTCGAAGAAGAAAAACTATTGAAAAGAGTTCTGTCGAAAAATGAGAGGATAAGTCATATCGGAAGTACAGCTGTTTCTTCAATATGGGCAAAACCAATTATAGATATTCTTGTAGAAGTTTCAATGGAAAGCGACTTGCTATATTATAAGGATTTGATTATTAACAGTGGCTACATTTGTATGTCTCAGACTGAAAATGGATTGCATTTTAATAAGGGATATACAGAGAATGGTTTTGCTGAGCGAGTGTTCCATCTGCATTTGAGATATGTGGGCGATAACAATGAATTGTATTTCAGAGATTACCTCATTGAGCATCCGGAAGTCGCAAAGGAATACGAAGAATTGAAATTGAAGTTATGGGAGAAATACGAGCATAATAGAGATGGCTATACAAATGCTAAAGCGGAAATGGTAAAGCAATATACAGAAAAAGCAAGAATTCTGTACGGGAATAGGTACTGAAAGATTTGAATTTGACGAGGTAAAGATTATGCGTATAGAACATATAGCAATGTATGTAAATGATTTAGAAAAGACACGTGAATTTTTTGTGAAATATTTTAATGCCACATCAAATGAAGGCTATCATAATAAGACAACTGATTTTCGTTCTTATTTCTTGACTTTTGATAATGGCGCAAGATTAGAAATCATGAATAAACCACAGATGTCAGATGAAGAAAAAGGTTTTAATCGTTCTGGATATATTCATATTGCTTTTAGTCTTGGCAGTAAGAACGCTGTTGATAAACTTACAGAAAAAATGAGAAATGATGGATATGACATCATAAGCGGACCAAGAACTACAGGTGATGGATATTATGAAAGTTGTATAATAGGGATTGAAGGAAACCAGATTGAAATTACAGTGTAGAATTATACGAAGGCGAAACTTTCAGGTTTCTGTTCCTTGGATATAACAGAATGCGTTAGTAGTAATCAAATCATAATGCACATAATGAGAACCCAGTAAGCTTAGAAAATAGCTTACTGGGTTTCTTTTACAAAATCTTAACATCAGGATTCATCAGCATTTTCTATCTGTTCTCGGTTTACAAGAAACTTGCTCCCCACCTTAATTGTATGAACGTGCTGAGTAACAATCTTTCTTATTTTTTTCAGTGACAGCATCGGGAAGTATAATTTCTGCACATCTCTAATGCTGATAAAAACTGGTCGGTTGGTGGTAGGATTACCACTAGCACGAACAAGTGTAGCTGTATGAGGTGGTGTTTGCTGAGAATTTGCTTTAACTGGTCTGGCAATTAGTTTCTTTTCTTTTATTGTTTCCATAGAAACCTCCTAAAATGTTTTAAGAAGGAATGATATGCCCATAGGGTATCCTTCTACTATTTTGTTTACTAGCACTGATGTCTAAAGGATTAAAATGTACTATGAAAGCCGTAAATGCTCATATCTGAACCATATATTATCTTAAAAATAGATAGGAAGGAGGTTTTGATATGGGTAAGCAAGGCAGAATATTTGGCTATGCAAGAGTTTCATCTACGGAGCAGAACCTGGACAGGCAGTTACAAGCTTTGTCTGAATATGTTAATCCTGAGAACATTATCACTGATAAGCAATCTGGTAAGGACTTAAATCGTCCGGGTTATCAGGCTTTGAAAGGTCACTTAGGACTACGTTCTGGTGATACTCTTTATATCATGAGCTTAGACCGACTCTCTAGGTCAAAAGGTGATATTAAAGCAGAATTACAATGGTTTAAGGAACACGATATACGGCTGATGATACTGGATCTGCCGACTTCGATGATTCAAGTACCTGAAGGTCAGGAGTGGATAACGGAGATGATAAATAATATCTTGATAGAGGTATTATCTAGTATGGCGGAGCAGGAGCGCTTGGCAATTAGGAAGAGACAAAGACAGGGGATTGAAGCAGCCAAAGCTAAAGGAAAACATCTTGACAGACATGTTAAAAGCAAAAGATGGAGATTTCTTTATTTCTGATTGGCTGAGAAATCGTAATACAGTAGAATTTCTAGGCATATGGGAACAGATACATAATCCGAATTTTAATTATGGCGAATTCGCCATAATTAGAAGTAATGCAGGATTAAACAGTTATAAGATAAGTGTCAAAGAATGGACAGAAAAAACCAATGCCATTGGAATATTTGCAAAGGCAGGACGATATGGCGGAACATATGCGTATAAAGATATTGCATTCGAATTTGGAATGTGGATTAGTCCTGAATTTAAAATATATTTGATTAAGGAATTTGAACGCTTAAAAGAACAGGAAAGAGTACAACTTGGCTGGAATGCAAAGCGGGAATTATCAAAAATTAATTATAGGATTCATACGGACGCGATAAAAGAAAATTTGATTCCTAAAGAATTAACAGCACAGCAGATATCTGTTGTGTATGCATCAGAGGCAGATGTATTAAATGTGGCACTATTCGGGAAGACGGCAAAGCAATGGAGAGAGGAAAATCCGGACAAGAAAGGAAATATTAGAGATTATGCATCCATAAATGAACTTATTTGTTTGTCTAATATGGAAAATATAAATGCTGTTCTAATACAAGTTGCTTCATTGTACAGGGTTAGCGCCCGCATATGAGCAAAGTAGCTGCGAAGCAGCGGTAATCAGCGCATTCTGTGTGATGCAGAATGCGCTGCACCGAAGGTGTCTTTGCGAATAGGCGCGAGCTGAACTGTTAGTAGAGGTATGTCTTGAAAGGGTGGTAAATGTGCCATCCTTTTTGTTTTAGGTAATATTTATTGCAAAGGACGGAAACTCGAAAAAACTGCGTTTTTCCTCGTTCGCTTCACTCCGGGAATGCAGGAAGAGAGACATTGTTCCAAAACGAGTTTGACAATGTCTCTTTCCTACATTCCACTCCGCCCTTTGCGCATATTTTTACCCACTTGGCAAGTCGATGGTCGGTAAGTGGGGGATAGGTGTGTTTTAGTGATGATTTCTATAATTTTGTGATTTCTATCAGATGTGATACGGTTTTTCTACTGAGGAAGCATTACTGTGTAGTAGCTGAAAAAAGTAGTATACTGAGGAAATTCCTCAGTAGAGTACACGGAGAAATTGATATTTTAAAATGAAAGCTGTATACTGAACGAAGGACTGAATATGTAAACAGTTCGACAAACTTGAATTTGACGGAGGTCACCGTGAACAAAATTCGCTTCATCGCAAACATGGATACAAATTATGTGTTCCATATGCTTTCGGTTTCTAAGTGCGGATATGATAATGCTTACGGCCAACATTATGCACCACGCTATCCTGCGGAAGATTTGGCTGTGTTGAAAACACAAGAAAAGTTGCTTACGGTTCGTGGCGGTGAGCATTGCGGAGCTCTTTATGGCATATTTGTATGCGAAGCTGCGTGTGCCAAGTCATCAGCAAAGGACTATTACACCGAACTGATACAAAAAGCAACCAACAACGATATCCCTGTTGCCTTATCCAAACACAGCGAAATCATCTGTCAACTTGCGGCTGTGATGATAAAGCACTATGATTATTATGTGGAAAACATTTGGCCTGTAGAGCAGAGCAAAATCTCCCAATACATTCCAACGGTTCAACATCTGTTTGAAGATACCGCTTTCACAGAAAAAGCTGAAGCAGTAGTTGGTAATCAATTGCCCCATGATTTTTTTACAGCCACACTTGTCACCTCTGTTGAAAATGGTGCAGAAGCAATTGACATATCCGATGAGCAGGATGTTTTTGGTATTGAAAGAACTGCCATCGATGCTTTTTATTTCATCGGGCATGAATACATTATCTACCTGCTGTTTAATACTCTGAAAGACGAAAATGCATTTAGGGAACTCAATACATGGAATATCACGGAAGGACTTGCGGAGTATTATCTCAAGCAAACTCTCGGAGATACTCGTTTCTTTAACACTCACGAAAAATATGTCTTGTTCTTTGAGCAGACCAACTTTCAAAAGCAATTGGATGCAGTTGCCCTATATAGAAAGGCCTTAGAGTTCTTTTGCTGATGCTGATTGTTAAGCCAATTCCAATATCGAACAGTTAGAAAAACTTGAAAGTTTCATGATACAACATTAATTAAAGATATTGTTTATGTGGATTTTTTACGGGATTTTAGAAGATTTGGTGCCGTTCGAGTTGTGATAAAACCTCAGTAGCAGATCTTACTTCACTGAGATTTGCCTGTACATTAAAACCGTTACGATGAGCCGTATTATATGTAGAAGGAGGGATTTTGTGAATCATAAGGGAACAATCAGACTTGAGACAGAAAGGCTTATTCTGCGTCGTTTTGAAGCGAAGGATTCAGAGGATATGTATTATAATGTGGCTTCTGATCCAATGGTGAATAAGTTTTTAACCTGGCCACTTCACAAGTGCATTTCGGATACGATTTTGTTACTCGAGAGGTGGACTGAGCAATATCAGGATAGTGAACGCTATCGTTGGGCGATTGAATTAAAGGAAATTGGTCGTGTGATTGGTATCATTGCCTCACCGACTGTAAAGAATCGGACAGATACCGTTGATATAACCTATTGTATTGGCAGTAAATGGTGGGGACAGGGCTTTGTTGTGGAAGCATTAAAGGTAATTATAGATTTTTTCTTTGAAGAGGTGAAGGTGAATCGAATTGAAGCCGGATATGATGAAAACAACCCAAGTTCCGGTCGTGTGATGGAAAAGATAGGTATGAAAAAGGAAGGTGTTATAAGACAAGCCGGTAGAAATAATCAAGGAATATTTGATATTGTGCAGTGCTCTATTTTAAGGAAAGAGTGGAAAGAAGTATTGCAAAGCGAAACGGATGTGTAAACAGTTCGACCAACTTGAATTTGTGGAGGTAATATCGATGGATATTTGGACAGAATCATCTTGCAGATAGTTATAATATATTAGGAGGCATAGATGATAAATACATATTATATTGGC
>JAZNKQ010000092.1:0-16098 GCA_045578645.1 Lachnospiraceae bacterium | reverse complement strand
TTCCGGGACAGTTGGCTCTCTTTCAAGCCACAGCGAGTCAGAGCCGTATACACCGTCACTGTTGTGCCGCAGGCAGAAGGTGCAGGCACAGGGACAGCGATTGGTCATATTTATATAAATACCGTTTTTTACCGGATATGTGATTGTCATCATATGGGGTTTCCTCCTTTTATTATTTGCTTTATATCCAACTTATCAATAGCAAGTCCGGCAGTAATAAAGAGAATACTGCTTAAAATCGACTGAGTAATATATCCCGGGATACCGGATAGTGGGGCTATAAAGTTTCCGGTTATCAGTGACTCATACAGATAATATCCGCCAACGCACATCGTCCATGCGGGTAGCAATGCCAGTATGTTATGCAGGTTAATGATTTTTTTACGTTTGTGTGAAAAAAACAGCACTGTAGCGCTTTTAATAATTACAGAACCCAGTGCCCAAATTGCAAATCCGGTAAGGCAGTCGGCAAGAAACGCTCCGCCTGCACCAACAAACATAGCATAAGGCAGAGGTAAAATACAGGCAGCAAGATAGATAAACCCATCTCCGATATGGGTATATCCGGTATGGCTCGGAATGTGCAAATATGCAGAGAACACAAACACCATAGCGGTAAAAACACCGGACAGACACATAAGTCTGATTTTTTTATTTTTCATAACAGGCAGCTCCTTTCAGATTTCCGTCAAAAACTCTTCAAAGCAAATGCCGTCGGTTTTGGGTAAATCAAGTTCAACCGTGCGTCGCAGGGCTTTGGCAATAAATGCGGATGCGTGCTGCACGGAGTTTACGAAATCCACTTTATTAACGGCATCCGCCGCAATAATTGATGAGAAAACATCTCCGGTTCCCGAACGGCAGGGACCTGCCCTGTGTTCTCTGACGGTCTGCGGCAGTTTTCCTCTTTCAAAAATGAAGTTTTCAAGGTCATCGCCACGTTCAAGACCGGAAATGACAATTTTCCCGGGTCCCATTGCGCTCAGCCTTTCGCACAGGTCTGTAAGCTCCTTCTCATCCATATCGCATTTATACTCCGTCCCCGTAAGTATACAGGCTTCTGTCAGATTCGGAGTAAGGATATCGGCATAGGGCACGAGAGTACACATTTGCGCTGCGAGAACAGGTGAGTAAGTAGGATACAGCTTTCCGTAATCACCCATGACAGGGTCAATAACAGTGATGCTATCATCGTTTTTAAAAAGCTCCAAAAAACGTTTAACGATACGAATCTGCTCCGGTGAGCCGAGAAAACCGGTGAGAATACCCTGAAATTTCAGCCCCAATTTAATCCATTCATTAATATAGGCATCCATATGAACGGTATAGTCGGCGTAATAAAAACTGTCAAATCCTGTGTGATTTGAGAAAATGGCTGTCGGCAAAGGACAGCACTGTATTTTCATTGCTGAAATGATTGGCAGGGATACGGCTGTGGAGCAACGGCCAAAGCCGCTGAAATCATTGATAACAGCAATTTTTTTTTGACGATTATGCGACATTTTGTTTCAGCTCCTTGATTTATGCACAAAGATATTATAAAGTGATTTTGGTTATATTGAAATGACCAGAAAAGGAGAATTATATATCACCAGATGAAATATGCAATCGATAATGGAATTAGTGTTCCGATATATCTTCAACTGTACAGACTGCTTCGGGATGATATTGTTAAGGGTGTCTATTGCCACGGGAGCCGGCTGCCGTCAAAAAGAATTCTTGCCGATGAGGTGGGGGTCAGCACTGTAACAATTGAGCATGCTTATGCACTTCTCTGTGAGGAGGGATACATAGAGGCGCGCCGGAGAAGCGGTTATTTTGTTATTTTCCGGATTGACGACGGGTTTATGATTTCCGTAACCGAAGAACGGCATCCGATACACCACAGCTATCACGACGCAGGCTCAGCTAAGACAGGATTTCCGTTTTCTGTTCTGACTAAAACGATGCGTAGGGTAATGAGCGATTTTGGGGAGTCGATTCTTGAACGGTCGCCCAATACCGGCTGCATGGAGCTTCGCAGGGCAATCAGCCGGTATCTTGCGAGAGGAAGAGGAATTCATGCAGAGCCCGGGCAAATTATAATCGGTTCGGGTTCGGAATATCTCTACAGTCTGATTGTTGAGCTTTTGGGTCGAAATAAGAAATATGCCATCGAGTCACCCTCATATAAAAAAATAGAGCAGGTTTACCGGGCGTCCGACGTTCGCCTTGAAAAGCTACCTCTCGGTCATGACGGCATTGAAAGCACTTCACTTCGTACCTGCAGTGCAGATGTTCTGCATATTTCTCCATATAGAAGCTATCCCAGCGGAGTCACGGCCTCTGCTTCAAAAAGGCATGAATACTTACGCTGGGCCGGACAAAGCGGAAGATTTATTGTGGAGGATGATTTTGAGTCGGAGTTTTCGCTTTCTCAGAAAGCAGAGGAAACACTATTCTCGCATACTTCATGTAATAATGTGATCTACATGAATACATTTTCAATGACCGTTTCTCCCTCTCTGCGTGCCGGGTATATGGTGCTTCCGAATTCACTGGTTTCGGAGTTTGAAGAAAAACTGGGCTTTTACTCATGTACGGTTCCGACCTATATTCAGTTCGTATTAGCTGAAATAATATCAAACGGTGATTTTGAGCGCCATATCAACCGTGTCAGACGCGCAAAGCGTAAAGAGCTGAATAAAAAGATAATTAAGCTTGACAATACAAAATAAACAGAGTTATATTAATTACGACCATTAATGATAAATGGTCGTAATTGCTTTATATGATTCGGAGATTAGAAACAGATGCGTACAAGAACGTTTTCGGAAAAGGAAAAAAGTGAAATAAAACAAAGAATGATTGAAGCAGGTCTTCCGATGCTTAAGGAAAAGGGAATGACACATATGTCGATTACCAAGCTTACCGAGGCGGTAGGGATAGGTAAAAGTACTTTTTACAGCTTTTATGCAACAAAGGAAGAATTTGTTCAGGAGATGCTGAGCTATCACAGGAAAAAGCTTTTGGATAAGCTGCGGTCCGGTCTTAATGGTAAAGAGAAGTATTCAAAAGAGGAAGGAAAGCAGTTAATCGAAAGTATGATTTCAAATGCAGAGAATGTATATCAGAATTTTTCGGTGGAGGATGAGCTGGCATTAAAGAAGCTGCAGGAGAGAAATGATAATGAGTATCCTGATCTGCAAAAGGAAAGCGGAATCATTACCTATATCTGTTCCATGCTGGAGGGGGCAAATGAGAATTTGGATTTTGCCGTCATTGCAAACCTGATGAAAATTATCGTTCTTACATCTGAGCAAAAATGGCTGCTTCACGAATCGGGTTACGAGAGAACAATTAAAAGGCTGATTGCGACATTAATGGAAGAAATATTTGAGGAATAAAAATACTAACGGAGGGAATTATGGATAAGGTTTTAGCAATAATCGGAATAGTTGGCGGTATTTTGTGTGCGCTTGCAGATTGTCTGCTGGATTTGAAGGGTGCTGACAACAGGAAGCTTGGTAAGACAAAGATTATGGACAGTAAATGGAAGGATATGCCGCATTACCGTTTTGTATGGTCGGGTAATGTTGCCATGTTTGCGGTTCCCATGTATTCCTGCGGCTTTATTGCATTGATGATGCAGCTGAATAAGGTAAATGAAACTCTTTCGTGGATAATGGCAGCAGTGTTCCTTTGCGGCGCAATGGGCGGATTTATGATACATACATTTCTTTGCCTTATGCCTACGGTTTATAAGAAGCTGGTTGACAAGGTTGAGTTCGAGCTGATTGATGATGTTGTCAGCTCTCTGTTCAGACAGATTTATCTTCCGTTTTTCGTATTGTACATAATGCTGGTTATTATTCCGGCAGTTGTAGTCATCATACTTATTATCAACGGTACGCTGGCGCTTCCGTTATGGTGTGTGTTACTGAATCCTATAGTATTCCAGCTTATCGGACTGCTTCTTAGGGCAACAAAATGCAGGCTGTTTATTGATGCGCCGAGTATTTGCGCGGCGAGCCTCGGTCTGGCAATGTACGGAGTGCTTGCACTGATGCTGATTTAGTTAAGAAACTGCGATAAATCACTATGATGCGAATTTGTGTCTGCGGCCCAAAGCTCGCAGACTATGGAAAGGGCATGGCTATTAAGATGAAAGCAACGGTTCTGGTTGATAATATTGAAGCAAACGATATTCCGGGAGAATGGGGATTATGTCTTTTTATTGAGCATAACGGAAAGAAAATTCTGCTTGATACGGGAGCCTCGGATTTGTTTTTGAATAATGCGGAGAGACTCGGAATAAGTCCGGAGGAGGCTGACTATGCCGTATTGTCGCATGCCCATTTTGACCATTCCGACGGACTGGAGGCATTCTTTAAGATAAATCGGCATGCAAAATGCTATATTCAGAAGGATACTGCGGAAAACTGCTATTTTAAAATGGGATTTATCAAGAAATACATTGGGCTGCCCAAGGGCATTCTTGAAAAATACAGCGGACGTTTTCAAAGGGTCGGGAGTAAGGAAAGACTTGATGAGGGCATATGGCTTGTTCCGCATACAACGCCCGGGCTGAAGAAAATCGGAGCTAAGGAAAGAATGTACAGGAAAACGGCAGACGGATGGCTTCCGGATGATTTTTCACACGAGCAGAGCCTTGTATTGGAAACAGAAAAAGGTCTGGTTATTTTTAACTGCTGTTCGCACGGCGGAGCGGTCAATATTATAAGAGAGATACAGAATGCGTTCCCCGGAAAAAAAGTATATGCGTTAATCGGCGGCTTTCACATTTTTAGGAAAAGGGAGAGCGAAATACGGGATTTGGCCGGGCGCCTCGGGGAGACAGGGATTGAATATATCTGTACGGGGCACTGCTCCGGAAAACGCGGGTTTAGTATACTTCATGATGAGCTTGGTGAACGGGTACATCAGCTAAAAACCGGACTGGTAATGGAATTTTGATAAAAATACGGAATTTGCCAAATTGCTTTGTCATGGAAAATCTTGACAAAGCAATTTTACATGTATATAATAGCGAAGCAATTTTCGAGAAATTATAGAAGGGTGATGAGGAATATGATAATAGAGACGGAAAGACTTATATTAAGGGAATATACGCCTGAGGATTTTGACGCAATATTTGAAATATTGTCGGACAGCGAGACCATGCAGCATTATCCGAAGCCGTATGATGAGGCAATGACAAGGCGTTGGATAGAATGGAATATGGAGAATTATAAGGAGCATGGCTTCGGTTTATGGGCAGTTGTACTGAAGGAGACAGGTGAGTTTATCGGGGACTGCGGCATGTCAATTCAAAATATTGACGGTGAATTACTTCCCGAAATCGGATATCATATTCATAAAAAGCATTGGCGAAAGGGCTATGGCAGCGAAGCCGCGAGGGCAGTCAGAGACTGGGCTTTTACTGAAACGGATTACGATTGCCTGTATTCATATATGAAATATACCAATGTGGGTTCATATTCAACTGCTGTTGCAAACGGAATGAAAAGAGTAAAGGAATATCCGGATGAGAAGAATAAAATTTCATATGCATATGCGATTACTCGCGAGGAGTGGAAGAAGAAAAGGTGTAATTTCGGAATGCCTACACTGATAGAGAATAAGACTCTGGAGGACAATATTGCGTTATGCAGCGAACTGGGCTTGTCATTTATAGAGCTCAACATGAATTTTCCCGAATATCAGATTGATAAGCTTGAGGATACGGAGAGGCTTATCGAACCTGCTGACCGGGCAGGAATTTATTACACAATTCATCTTGATGAGAATCTGAATATTGCGGATTTTAACCCCCTTGTCCGGGGAGCATATCTTGAGACCGTAAGAAGAACAATTGAGGTGGCAAAGAAGCTTACGGAGCTTAAAGATAAGTACGGGAATAAGCATCAGCCGCTGACGATAAATATGCATATGCATCATGGTATATATATCACACTTCCCGATAAAAAGGTTCAGATGTATGAGAGAGATTTTGATGTGTACATGGAAGCCTTCAGAAGCTTCAGGAAGCTGTGCGAGCAGTGGATCGGAGATTCCAAGATAAGGATTGCCGTCGAGAATACCGATGGCTTCCGGGAGTACGAAAAGAGGGCGGTTGAATATCTGCTTCAAAGCCCCTGCTTTGTATTAACATGGGATATCGGACATTCAAAGGCAACAAAGGAAGCAGATGTTCCGTTTATACTGTCTCA
Source organism: Lachnospiraceae bacterium (assembly GCA_045578645.1). Lineage (GTDB taxonomy): Bacteria > Bacillota > Clostridia > Lachnospirales > Lachnospiraceae > RUG11977. The sequence continues at coordinate 9,886 of JAZNKQ010000092.1, read as the reverse complement.
CGAGGATAAGCTTAAGCATTTTCATATTCATGACGGCTCGGAGAATCCTCCGAAAAATCATCTGGCACTCGGTGACGGGGAAATAGATTTGAATGACCGTCTTAAAAAGGCGGAGGAATGTAATGCAAGATGCGTTCTGGAGACAAAAACCATTGCAGCTCTGAGAAAATCGGCAGAGTGGCTTAAAAACAGATAATATAGCTTGTGATAGTGCGGAAGATCCGTTTGCCCGGCATGATAAATGCTGCGGGTAAACGGATTTTTGTTTCTGTATATTAAGGAAGCTGACAACGTTAATTTAGCGGGAACGGCTGTAATAATTTGTCTGGTTGAAATTGCAAAGAATACACGGCTATGGTAAAATTTCAGTAGTAGGAGGTGCCTATGACAATAACACGAATCACAGAACAGAATTATGACGCATTTGCGGGTGCTTTGCCGCAATACGGTAAGCGGCAGCCGGCATATCTTATGGGATGTATAGTTGATGACACGGCGGTAGGAACCGTTGCGCTTGATATTACGAAGGAATGCTGCAGTATATCATGGCTGTGGGTTGAGCCTGAGTATTACGGAAAAGGGGTTGGCGGGGCGCTTTTGAATGCGGCATGTGACCTTTTTATCAGTATGGCCTCGGAGCGCCTGACGATTACCTATCCGGTTGATGCTCCATGGACAGAGATACTGGATTATATGCTCTGGATGAGAGGCTTTAGTGTATCTGCACGTACATATCCCGCATACTTTTACACGAAGGCCCAGCTTCTTGAAGCCCGGTTTATGAAAAGAGAACAGCGGGCACCCGGTGTTCAGATTGTTCCCTTCTCACAGCTTACGCAGAAGCAGCTGCAGAGCGTAATAGCAGAAAACCGCAATATAAGCAACTACTATGTTACTCATGCTGATTACGAGCGTATCGATAATGAGCGCAGCACGGCGGCAATCATGGACGGCCGGATTTGCGGAATGGTTCTGGTGAGCACCTTCGGCGAAGAAAGTCAGCTTAGTCTTGATTTGCTGTATCTGAGGAGTACAGATTATAAGCTGGCGCTTGCCCTCATGCAGGAGACGGCAAGACTGGCAATAGGACATCCGGCAGGCTTACAGACATTCCGGTTTATTTGTACGGAGGATGCTGCCGTCAAGCTGTGCAGATATCTGCTTGGCGAACAGGAGTCTGTACCGGTTGAGTATTGTCATGGAGAGCTTTATGCAGATTCATATCTGGAAAGGAGAGGCGGACATGTGTGAAAATGATGAATTGATGCAAAGACGGATAAAGCAGGTCGGCGTCCTTAAGTACGAAGACGAAAGACTGGAAGCCTTGAGAACAGAGATGCCTGAGCTTCAGACAGATACAATACTCGGATATCATGAGCATGTGCTGACTCCCATAAAATGCAGCTATATACAGAAGGAGCTGCGAAAGGGTCCTCCGTTATTCATGAGTAAGGCGAAAAAGAGTGAGTGGCGGTCAAAGAGGGAAACTCTGCTTGCAGATGCAGAGGCACGAAAGAAGTTCTTCAAGCCGGCTAAAGTGGCGGTTAAGGATATGAGAGAAGGGCTCGACAGACTGAAGGTACAGGAGGAAGAAAGTAACCGGGCCGTAAGTACGGCAGAGTATATAAAGCTGCTGAATTCCGCCAATAAAGAGGCCGCCAAAGAGGTTGATAATATATACGGCGGAGAGGATGAGCGGATTTGCGCACTTATGGGTATCCTTAAGGAGCTAAGCTCATGTAAAGCCAAAAATGACCTGAAGCAGGAACAGATGATAAAGCTTGTGGAGGACTATCTTGCCTTAAAGGGCGAACTTGGACAGGAGAACATGGCGGATGCCAATCTGCTGCGCGAAGCAAGCCGGAATAAATATAGCTTTGAAAACAGCTATGTATTTCTGTTTCACAGTGTTACCGCAATGCTGTCGGAGCTACTGAACGGGCTGCCGATGGAGCAGGTGAATACGGAGACTTTTGCAAAGCTGCAGGGCTGGATTGCGGCTTCAGGTGCGCTGTCTTCAGCAGTGAAGCTGAGCAGAAATTATAAGGATAAAAAGAATCGGTATCAGAAGGAGCTTGAGGAAGAGGCGGTCAGAAAAGAGCATCTTAAGCAGGAACTCGAGGAGATGGTTGACGGACTCAGGCAGTACCTGCATCCGGCGCTTGAGAAAGAAGGCATCCGGGGGACTGATTACACGGAAATAATAGAAAATGCAATAAGCAGTATCGTTTCTTCTGCAACTACGGAGTGGATCAAGATTGTTAACGGCAATCCGATAGAGGTTTTTGAGAATAATTTAGCTCTGGTAAAAAGTGCGATTGAAAGCAATCCGGAGCTTGTGGTACCGAAGCTTGGAACAATGCTGCTTGAGTATATTATCAGAGGCAGACTGGGAGCATTGCTGCAGCCGATGGAGCCGGCAGATGTTCAAAAGCTCGTTAACGGTGCAGTTGGCGAAAAGAGTAATAAGGAGCAGATTAAGAAGTATAAAAAGCGTGTTAAGCTTCTTACAGACAACAGCGGACTGAAGCAGTTTGATTATCTTCTTGAAATAGACAAAATTGCGGAGCTGGTTTCTGCGGATAACAGTGAAGAGGAATATAGGGAATCCGTTAACATACTTTCAATGAGAGCCGTGAGCAATATTGAACAGGCTGAAGCACTTCTGGCCGAAAATATTTCTTCGCTTAATCGCGGACATATTATGGAAATTCTCATGAAGCGGGAGTATTGCGGAATTTCCTTCCTGTTCGGAACGCGCAGGGATGTCTTCACAAAGGTAAAGCATTATCTGAGCAAGGATGCTCTGGAAAAGTTTGTGCCCGGCATTTGTGAGACCGAGCAGAAGGTGCGAAAGGCCATTAAGGCCTCCAAGCTGAGTCCGATGTGGGAAAAGATTGGCTGTGCGAGTCTGTCTGCAACAGACAGCGAGGAGGTAATGATAAAGAAGCTGAAAAATGTGCGCATAGACATGGACCTTAAGCTTAGTGCGCTGGCGCGCCTTACTGCCGGAACCAGATATAAGGCAGATGTATGGGAAAGGCTTGTCAGATGGCAGAATAAGCATCTTGACAGAAGTGTGACCGCCTTTACAAAGGGAATGAAGAAGCAGCTGTTTTTGGAACTGATGCCGGAGAAGAAAGTGACTCCGGATAACTTTTCCTATGACGAGTACATGAAGCATATTGAAGCAGGAAAAGCGACAGAGCAGATAAGGCCTGTTGAGGAGGCTGATAACAGAGGACTTCTGCGCCATGGGCAATTATGTGAGTGGGAAGGCTTTTCGGGTCTGCTGGAGGAATATGAGGATGAAGTAATGCAGGCTCTCGGTACTCTTTTAGCGGAGGGAAGACTGAAGCATTCATTCCTCGGGAAGGTAAAATACCTTGATGATCTGAACAGTCTTACATACGAAGAGTTTCAGATGCTGGTAAACCGTCTGCGCGTTAACATGGGAAGGGCGTTGCAGGGCTGGAGCTCCTTAGAAGGCTTTAACTCAAGGCAGGTCAAAATAAATCTGCTTCCTGAATTGCTTGAAGGAACCCTGAACGAAGAAAATATTCATGAGCGCGCGGAGCAGGCTTCAGTAGAGCTTGAAAATACGGAAAATGCAAGGGCGATGAGATTTTCGTTCCTGATGGATTCTGAACAGATACCTGTCAGGGGAAATCTTCAATATCAATATATTGATGACAGCGATTCGACAGCCGCATTTACAAAGAGGACACGTGCGCAGCGCCGCATTGCGCGCTTTGATACGGCAGCGAAGGTGTGGGACGCTCTTGACGTGCGCGGAGACCTTGTAAAGGTTCTTGAAGAGGCAGACAGGCTCAGTAACGGAGATAAAAATTCCGCAGCGGCTTCAAAGGATATCTCAAAGCTGCAGGATTTTATATTGGATACACTGAAAAAACACAAGGACAGTGGAACCAAGGAGCTGTGCAAAGAGCTGGCTAAAAAGGGTGGAGACGGTTACGGCTATGAATTCAGGCTGTGCGGTCTTGAGGAATTTCTTTTGGCAAAGGAGAATAATCAGGAGGCACATCTGAAATTCACATCAAGACAGCGTGACGAATATGAACAGGCATTGTATGATATCGGTCATTTGTCATTACAACGAATGCTGGATGTGGAGAGGTATCTTGTAAATACCGGGCTTGACGAGGCAAAGCGTAAGGAGCTGCGCGCAAGGATGCGTCCGCTGATAGCGGGGATTGCCGAAGGCACCGATGCGAAAACAAAGGAAGAGAACAGAAAGCGTTTTGGTGTGGAAAGCTGGAACGAGGCAATCAGAGGCATGTGTATTCGTGTCAATGATCTTATGGACCCCACGAAAAAAATGAACCCCGGGGAATTGCAGGTTAAGGAAGGTATTGAGCTGGTGGCTGAAAGACAGAAGCAGCTTTCTGTCTACAAAGGGAGAATTCTGCAGCCGATTCTTCCGAGGCTGTTTAAGGACGATGAGTTCTGGAGAGCTATGGTGACGGAAAATCAGGTGTCCTTCGCAAAGCGTGTCGAGGAAATCTATAAAAAGGTTGAGACACCCCTGATGCTGCTTAATTACCGCTATGCATATGGTGAGGAGTTTAAAAACCAGCTGGTCAATGAATTAGGCGACAGGATGCTGTACGATAATAAGCTTGACCGCAACGGCTGGAAAGAGCTGTGTGATGAATACTTCGAGAGATATTGCAGACATTTGGTATATGGTGTTTCGATTACGAAGCGTTTCGAGGAACTGAAAAAGAAGAATCTGACTATGGCATCCTATTTTACAGAGGTTATGCTTACGCATCCTGACGGAGTAAATCTTCTGCTAAACGATAAGGCTTTAGATTCGGCAATGCAGCTTGTAAAGGCCAATGATGACACATTAAAGGAGTATCTGACGAACAAACCCGGATTATCAGAGAGCGATAAGGTGGGGATTCGAATGTACCTGCAGACCAAGGTTGTCTGCGCGGATAATGAGGAGTTCAAACAGGGGCTTGACAGTTGGATTGAAGGCTTTTATCAGCTGAAGCAGGAAACCTTTGAGCAAACCGTACAGACAAAGGCGGTAATGGATCGTCGGGTAAAGATGCACATGGATGTGACCGAGCACAGAAATGCCGGTATTACCGAGGACGGTGAAGAAAATCTGGCATTACGTGAAATGCGTGCAAGGATGCATTCGGCAGGCTCACCGCTGCTTGTCGCGCTTGGCGTGGAAAAGGGACCGACTGCGGATAATATGCGGGCTGCGAAAAAGACACTTGCGCAGTACGGAAAGCTGCCTAAGAAGGTTGCGGACTGTCTTCTTGAACGTATTCTGTCAGGGGCAAAGAAGGAGACTCTTGATAAGGATGCAGAATGGCTTAAGCGGACCAATCAGCTTGTAGAGGGGCTAAAGATTGATGAGTTTACCCGGACTGCAAATATAGAGGGAGAGCTTTTAATGTTCCTGTATATTAATCAGCGGGATAAAGAGCTCACGACAGAGCAGGTGTCCGAGGAATACGACAGGCTTAAAAAACGTCATGTAATGGTAAGCGGGCTGATGGATCAGCAGTTCGCCCAGGCTATGCGTTTCAGACCGGATTTCTGGTCGATGAAGCATCGTAAGCCGGATTCGCGTTCAAAATTAAGTCTTGAAAAGACGGAGAATCCTGTTTTGACAGCTGAGCGTCGGGCTGTAGTAGAGGCAATGACGGTCGGCATATACACCATGAAGGACGAGGATTTTGAAAGACTTATCGAAAAGAAGACAAGGTATTTTGATGCTGCGGCAGCCGCAGACAATGTATTCGGTAAGCTGATTGACCAATATATTCAGGATGAGAAGGAAAAGCAGGCGGTGCGGATAGGTCTGAAGGAGTATTTCCATGCTGATATTGTCAAGGGTCGTGATGGGATAGATGAGGAGCAGCTTGCTGCAAAGGTAAAAGAGATGCTGGAGGATACGGATTACCGCAGGTGTCTGACAACAGGTACGCTTATGGAGGGTATCAGCTTTGACAGTCTCAGGGATAACGAGAATACACTACATACCGTTGCGAACCGTAAAACTCTTGAAAATCTGTTGGCGGCAAAGCGCAACAATGAGTACAGGGAAGCCTATAATAAGCTTGATATCAGCCAGCGTCAGGTGTTTGCACTGGCAGTTCTCAGGATGGACAGGATAGATCAGCTGCCGGGTGCACGCTATGTATGCAGCAGTGAACTGTTTGAGGGTCGTCACAAGCTGATTGACAGGCAGCTAAAGCAATACACCTCATGCGGCGATTTTCAGCCGCAGATTGCCTATGACCGCGTCGTAGATATCCTTTGCCGTGCTGACGGCAGCATTGACAAAGAGGTGTTTAAGGAAGCTATGGAAATGACGATAGGATATGTACGTGAGCATCAGGATAACAGCCCGAAGGACTGGCTTCTGTTGTCAGACGGTGAAAATACGTTAAATGCGGCAGCAAGAATTCTGAAAGACACGGATCCTTCGTTTAGAGTTGAAGCTCCGGAAAATGTGTCTACGCTGACAAAAATGAGAGAGTGGATTATTGAGCAGGACATAACGGATGCAGTGGCAGAGGAGCAGAAAAAGAGACTGGCAGCTATGGATGATTACAGTCTTCAGCTGCTGGCAGAGGCACTGCAGGATCGCACAATGCTTGACCATACAACCCGCATTAAGCGTGACAATGAAGCTGAGGAGTTTGCAAATCCCAAAAAGAGAGAGCTTTTCAAGGACAATATTCAGACAGGAAACCTTGGAGAAAGATTATATTCGACAGACCTGACGAATGCAGTCGTAAATCTTATGAGCTACCAGCTGCGTGATGATATTGAGCTGAGCCGGATAAGACTCTCAAAATCAGACTTCGCGCCTAAAGCGCTGGAGCGTAAGACAAAGCTTGACTGGTCACTTTTGAAACGGGCAATGGATTTTGTTGAGCAGATAGGCCGGGTATAACAGTATTTAAGCGGAGGCGGATAGATGAAGACTCTTGAGGAAGTCAGAGAAATATTTAAAAACGACAGATTTGCGACCGAAAACGGAGCGGTTATTGATGAGATTGGTGAGGGCTATGCGCAATGCAGCCTTGAGATTACCGGGCGGCATCTGAATGCAATGGGCGCGCTTATGGGAGGAGTAAGCTTTATGCTCGCCGATTTTGCCTTTGCGGTTGCAGCCAATCACGAAGAGATGGGAACGGTTTCGATAAGTGCAAACACAGCTTATTTAGGAGTTGCAAAGGGTAATCGTCTGACAGCAAAAGCAAGCTGTGTAAAAAACGGCCGCACGACCTGCTACTATCGCGTTTCGATTACGGACAATCTGGATAATAAGGTTGCGGAGGTTACAATAACAGGATTTAATAAATAGCAGCTGATACTGCGGATAGGAGAAAGAATGAGGATATATACAAATCAGGTAGGGTATTTTAAGGATGCAAGAAAAATTGCTGCCGTAACCGAGGGTTGTGAGTTTGAGGTTATTAACGCGGGCTCGGGTAAGGTTGCTTTTAGCGGAAGGAGCAGCGATGCGGTTTATGATGAGGCTGCGGGAGAAAAGGTTTACAGAATAGATTTTTCTGATTTAAGGGAAGACGGAAAATACTATATTCAGAGTGGCGATAAGGCACGCTCACATACCTTTGAAATATCTGATAAGCCTTACAGACAGCTTCATATTGACCTGCTTAAGGTATTTTACTATCAGAGATGCGGCTGTGCACTTGAAAGCAAATATGCAGGTAAATATACCCATGCGGCATGCCACACGGACAGGGCAATATTCCTTGAAGACTATATGAATAAAACTGAGGCACCCGAGTCCTTTGATATGACCGGTGGCTGGCATGATGCAGGCGATTTCGGAAGGTATTCCACCGCGGCATCCGTGGCTCTCGCACATCTTCTTTATGCGTATGAGCTGTTTCCGGAAAGCTTTGGTGACAGTCTTAATATTCCCGAGAGCGGAAACGATATGCCGGACGTTCTTAATGAGTGTATGTATGAGCTTTCGTGGCTTGTAAAAATGCAGGCGGAGGACGGAGGCGTATATCATAAGCTTACAGCCTTCTGTCATGCTCCGTTTATTATGCCTGAGGAGGACAAGGATACATTTTTGATTTTTCCTGTGTCTTCAATGGCGGTTGCCGATTTTGCGGCTGTTATGGCACTGGCATCAAGAGTTTACAGAAAATACAGACCCGAATTTGCGGAGGATGCATTAAAGAGAGCGAAGAAGTCATGGGAGTGGCTCACGAAGAATGGCTATGTCGGCTTTAAGAATCCGCAGGGAAGCAACACCGGTGAGTATGATGATGTATGTGACGCTGATGAGAGGTTCTGGGCAGCCTGTGAGCTTATGAGAACCGATACCGCGAATTCTGCAGAGTATGCAGAAGCAGCAAAGCTGTATGCAGGAAAGGTGAGCAAGCTTGATTTTGGCTGGACGGATGTATCGGCACTGGGCTCAATGGCAATAATGACAGACAGGAGCGGAGCATGTCCCGAAGAACTCAGGAAGGAAGTGTCGGCTGTAGTATTAGAAGCTGCCGATAGTCTTATGAAGATACAAAATTGTTCAGGATATCCTGTTGCGATGAAGCCGGAGGACTATGTATGGGGCAGCAATATGGTCGTATGTAACAGAGGAATGCTGTTTATTCTTGCTGCCTTAAATTCTGACGGGGATACTGCAAAAGCATATCTTCAGGCAGCACGCTTCCAGTTAGACTATCTTCTCGGAACCAATGCTCTTGATTACAGCTATGTTACAGGACATGGTGAGCATGCATATAAGAATCCCCACAACAGACCGACTGCCTGCGACGGAATTGATGAGCCCATGCCCGGCTGGGTAAGCGGAGGTCCGTTTAAGACTCCCTGTGATGAGGCTGCGGTTGAGCTGATAGAGAAGGGTACGGCTCCCATGAAATGCTATGTTGATCATGTCGGAAGCTACTCAACAAACGAGATTACAATATACTGGAATTCACCTGCAGTATTTATAACTGCATGTCTTACATCAGAAAAATAGTACGGACATAATAAATAAGCAGCGCTGTAATACGTCAGTCTGTATCAGACCGGACATATTGCAGCGCTGCTTTGTCACGGGAAAGTGTGTCCTGTGACAGCATCTAAATCGTAATTAAAGCAGATGTGCGTCCTCAAGCTTAAAGTCAAGGTAAACATTATCACCGACATTGTAAATCTTCTTATGCTTGGGGTTGAACTCTGTTATCTTAACAAGAGTATTTCCTACCATTACATGATAGTTCTGATATGAACCCATGAAGCATGAAAGAATTACGCGGCAGGGAAGGATACCCGAATCGGCAAGCACGGCAGCTTCGGGACGAAGCACGAGTGTTGCATCCGAATTGGCAGGGCGCTCTCCGGCACCGGGGATTGTCAGCTTGTGACCTTCTACCTCGAAAATACTGTCTTTACCGTCATGTCCGGTAATCTTTCCTCTGAGGAAGTTTGCTTCGCCGATAAAGTCGGCAACAAATTCATTAACAGGGTGATAGTAAATCTCCTGAGGAGTGCCCATTTGTGCAACCTCACCCTTATTCATAACGATAATCTGGTCAGACAGACTCATTGCCTCCGACTGGTCATGCGTAACATAAATTGCAGTGATTCCGACCTCCTGCTGAATGCGGCGGATTTCGGTACGCATGGTAACACGCAGCTTTGCATCGAGGTTTGAAAGCGGCTCGTCAAAGAGAAGAACCGAGGGCTCGATAACAAGTGCACGGGCAAGAGCAACTCGCTGCTGCTGGCCGCCTGAAAGCTGGTTGGTCATACGGGATTCCATTCCGCTCATCTCAACGAGGTCAAGAATTCTCATTACACGTGACTGTATTTCATCCTTAGGAACCTTACGGAGCTT
>JAZNKQ010000091.1:0-17585 GCA_045578645.1 Lachnospiraceae bacterium | reverse complement strand
AGAAGATTTCCGTTTCTGTCGTATATATTACCTCTTGTACTTTCGGTGTAGCTTGGACGTGATGATTTATAGGCACCTGACGAAGAGCTTTCATTATCCTCTGTTTCCGTACCTCCGAGAATCTGAAGCGTATACATACGTCCGATTAAGATTGAGAAGAGCACGGTTACAATAACAACAACAAAAACTATTCTTGAAGAAAATACTTTTTTCAGTTTTTCTATAAAAATATCAAACATATTAATCTCAACTCCGAATCAGTCTTCATCACAAAGCTTCATTATTGCAACATTCTGCATATTCAGAAGCTTATAAATAATAATGGATAAAAGGACTGTGTAAATTACCCGCGGAACGGTAAAACGGTACATATAGTATCCGAAATTAAGCCTTCCCTGAAGCATATAGAATACTACAAAATACAGTAAATTATATATAAGCTCGGAAACACCGACAAGAATCAGAGGAAGTGTATAATCGTTTCTGTCGTAAATTTTATGGCTGAAGCCTGCCAGATAACCTGTAACAAGATATAAAATGCCATAAAATCCGACAATACTGCTGAAGCAAAAATCCATTAAAAGTCCTGCGGCAAGTCCGGTAAGCATTCCCTGTATTCTTCCTCTTGTAAATGCTACCGACACGGTAAGAATCATTAAAAGGTCAGGTACAACACCGGCAAGGGCAAAATACGGAAAAACCGAGGTTTGCAGCAGGTAAAATAATAGTATTTCTATAATTACCAGAATAAATCTAATTATCACTGTTTAATTCCTCATTAAGGTCAACAAGTTCTTCACGAAGCTCAGTTATGACAAGCACCGCTTCAATATGTTCAAAATCAACAACAGGCGTAAGATACGCTTCCTTTGACATATTACTTGAATCAGGCCTGATATTGCTTACATATCCGATAAGAATACCGGGAAGATATTTATCGCTGATATACGAGGTAACAACCTCGTAGTTATCATAAATCTCTGCGTTTTTACTGATCATTTCAACGCTTATATATCCGTCATCAAGAAGCTCGAGATTACCGTTTACAATACAGGTGTCTGAGGTTTTTAGAAACATTCCGCTAACACTGCTGAAATCATCGATAATAGCACGAACCTTAGACCAGTTCTTACCGACCTCGGTTATTATTCCGACAAGACCGTTTCCCGAAAGAACATTCATATCCTTTTTTATACCGTCGTCACTGCCCTTATCTATTATGAAAACATTACAGTAACCGTTAGGCTCACGGCTTATTACCTTTGCTGCAACCTTTTCATAATCAATATACTGTCTGTCAAGCTCATAGAGATCACGGTACCAGTTAAGCTCATATTTTTCCTGAGTCAGCATCTGATTAATATTCTTAACCTCTTCAAGCTCTTCCTTCAGCTTTTCATTTTCGACAATCAGCTCATCAATATCGCTGAAAATCTTAAACTTTGATGAAATATAGTCACCTACACTGCCGATTCCGCGCTGCATCGGAGTAATTATGTTTCCGACGGCATTTTTAACCGGTGCAAACTGTTCTTCATATTTGTATGATAAAACAAGAAGTGCCGCACAGATAATTATACATGCACCGAATACATACTTTGGATTTATAGAAATCTTCTTTTTAACTCTTCTTCTCATTATCCAATCCAATCAAAATGAAATTAATCCTTATAGGTAGTCTGCTTTAAGGACCATGCAAGCGAGTCAAGACTGCTGTTTTCGATAATTTTTCCGAGACCGAGCGCAACTGTATTGGCAGAATCCGCACAAATGTTAATGTCAAGCTCGGTTTCCTTATTCATAAGCTTGTCCAGATTTCTGATGTTAGCGGAGCCTCCGGTAATATATACGCCGGAATCTATAATATCAGATGAAATTTCGGGAGGAGTTCTCTCGAGAATTATCCTGACTGAATCAACAATACTGTGAAGATGCTCGGCAATAGATTCATAAACAAAGGCAGAATCAATTTCCTTTTCCGTGGGAAGACCGTTCACAACATCTCTTCCGTAAACCTTTATTGTGGTAATCTCGTTTTCTGCGGGCGGTACTGCTGTTGCAAGAGCAATTTTAATTGTTTCCGCAGTCTTATTTCCGATAATAAGATTATACTTCTTCTTTACGCTGGTGATAATGTCATCATCAAACTTATTGCCTCCGATTGGAATAAGCTTACTGAGTACAATGCCTCCGAGCGAAAGAATCGAAACCTCTGTTGTATCGGCACCGATATCTACTACCATAACACCGGTTGCATCGGTAACATTAAGGCCTGCTCCGAGAGCATCCGCAATTGGTCTTTCAACTATACGTACTCTCTTTGGCTTTATACTTGTACTTGATACAAGCTCGTAAAAAGCACGTTTCTCAACCTCGGTAATATCGGTAGGCGCAGTTATGATAAAATCCGCACCGTTCATCTTGCCGTGCTCCTTAGATATGTTTTCAAATACAATATTAAGCATTGACTGCATGTTTTTAATATCAGCAATAACGCCGTACTTTACGGGGTAAGTTACTTCAATATTTGATGGAGCCTTTCCATGCATTTCAAAAGCATCATCGCCGACTGCAATAATTCTTGAAGCATCCGCAATGGCTATGATGTTTTTGGCATCATAAATAACGCCCTCATTCTTTTTATATATTTTAAGCATTCTTGTGCCTAAATCAATTCCGTATGTTTTAGACATTAAAACTAAACCTCCGTTTCTGATTACATTAAAATAAACCGTAGCTTTTCATGCTGACATATTTATTATCTCCGATAACAATATGGTCACTCAAATGAATACCGATTAATTTGCCGGCTTCATAAATACGCGAGGTTGCACTGATATCCTGACTGCTGGGTGTAGGATCTCCGGAGGGATGGTTATGCAGAATAATAAAGTTGACTGCATTGGCCTTCAGTGCCTCTATAAGAATCTCACGAGGCTCCATAATTGACATTCCTACAGTGCCTTCAAACATTATTTTTTCTGATAAAATCCGATGCTTTGTATCCAGAAAAACCACTCTCAGCTGTTCCTTTTCAAGATGTCTCATGCTCTCCATATAGTACCATGCAGCATCCTCGGGATTATTTAGCCCGGCAGTGGCATCGCGTACACTCAAAGCAATTCTCTTACTGAGCTCGGCAACACATAACAGCTGAACTGCTTTTACACTTCCGATACCCTTAATCTTAATCAATTCATGATATCTCAGATGATTGAGCGCAATTAATCCGCTGTAAGATTGTGAGCTGCTAAGAATACGACCCGCAAGATCAACCGATCTTTCGTTTTTACTTCCGGTTCTGATAATCACTGCAAGAAGCTCCGCATCCGAAAGAACTCCTGCACCGTATTTAATGCAGCGCTCATAGGGTCTTTCACTAAACGGAAGCTCCTTTACTGATAAAAACTTGTTTTGCATTTTAATCCTTTCCCTCTCCGGAAAAGATGTTTCGCATAAAGATTATTTTACCACAATCGTGATTTTTTGTATAGTCAAATCTTGTCTCTGAGCAGACCCTTTCTGTTCAGTTTTTCAACCGACATTAATATACCTATTTTTGCGTGATACCAGGTCAGTCCTCCCTGGAAGTATACGGCAAAAGGCGGCTCGAGAGGCGCATCTGCCGAAAGCTCTATTGATGAGCCCTGTACAAATGCTCCCGCAGCCATAATAACATCCGAATGATATCCGGGCATAGCCCAGGGCTCGGGAACAACAAAGCTGTCTACCGGTGCCGCAGCCTGAATTCCTTCGCAGAATGCCACTACTGATTCAGCATTTCCAAGTGTAACTGCCTGAATAATATCATATCTTTCTTCGACGGAATCGGGAATTACGGGATAACCCATGTCCTCATAAATATTTGCTGCAAATATCGCACCCTTAATTGCAGATGCAACAACAACAGGCGCCATAAAAAGTCCCTGATAAATGCTCTGATTAATTCCAAGCGTTGCTCCGATTTCCTTGCCGAGTCCGGGTGAAGAAAGTCTGAATGCGGCATTTTCCACATATTCCTTTTTGCCGACAATATAGCCTCCCGTAGCAACTAATCCGCCGCCGGGATTTTTAATAAGAGAGCCGACACATAAATCCGCTCCAACATCGGTGGGCTCGATTGTTTCAACAAACTCTCCGTAGCAGTTATCAACCATGCAGATTATATCAGGACGGATTCCCTTGATAAATGAAATAAGCTCACCGATTCTTTCCACCGAAAGCGTCGGTCTTGTCTGATAGCCCTTTGAGCGCTGTATCGTAACCATTTTTGTTTTTTCATTTATTGCTTTTTTAATATTTTCATAATCAAATCCGCCGTCTTCAAGCAGGTCGACCTGTCTGTAGGTCACGCCGTACTCTGCAAGCGAACCTCTTGAAGGTGTTATTCCTATTACGCCCTCAAGTGTATCATATGGCTTACCTACAGGTGAAAGAAGCTCATCTCCGGGACGCAGATTTCCTGAAAGTGCAATTGTCAGCGCATGTGTACCGCACATAAGCTGCGGTCTTACAAGTGCATCCTCTGCATTAAAAACAGATGCGTAAACTGCTTCTATGGTGTCACGGCCAATATCATTATAGCCGTAGCCGGTCGTTGCCGCAAAATGCACATCACTTACTCTGTTATCCTGCATTGCCTTGAGTATTTTCATCTGATTATATTCGGCAGTTTCATCAAGTCTGTCAAATCTTTCCTTAAGCTTTTTTTCATACCTTTCGCCAAGCTCGAATACAGCCTTTGATATACCAAGTTTTTCATAAATTTCCTTTTTCATCTTATCCCCCATTCCGAAGCGTAGCGTAGGAATATATCGCATAAAGGCTATTTGTGACGCTTCGGCACAAGATAGCCAAACTAACCAAGGTTAGTTGTGAAAAATCAGCATATCAATGTGATTTTTCACACTATCCTCCATTTCTGAGCGACTTGTCGCGACGAATATCACCATCTACCATTTGTGAGCGAAGAATGTCCTCAGATAATGCCGCGCTCTTTTAAAAGTCTGCTTATTTCAGTTAATATTTCATCATCATTACAGTAATCGCTTTTATTTATCATGGTTACATCCTTTTCCCTTTTAAACCATGTTAGCTGCTTTTTTGCAAAATGTCTTGTATCTCTTTTAATCAGATATACAGCCTCATCAAGGCTGCAATCGCCCGAAAGATAATCGGCAATCTCTTTATAGCCGAGGCCAAGCATCGAGGGCAGATTTCTTGAAAGGCCCTTATCAAGAAGCTTTTTTACCTCATTAACAAGACCTTCCTCAAGCATTTTATCCACTCGTCTGTTTATATTATCATATATAATATCTCTGTCATTATTCAAAACAAGATAAATATAGTTATATGGAGAGCTTCTTTCGCTCTGCTCTTTGTTATGCTCAGAGATTTTTTTGCCTGTAAGCATATAATATTCAATTGCATGAAGCATTCTTTTGGTATTATTGCAATGAATTATTTCTGCTGATTCAGGATCAATATCCGTTAATCTTTCATGCATTTTTTCAGGTCCGAGGCTTTTGAGCTGTTCATTCAGCAGCGTCTTTATCCGAAGCTCTTCTGCCTCCCCCTGCTCATAATCCGTAAATTCAACATCATACAATACAGCCTGAATATAATAGCCTGTACCTCCGGCCAGTATCGGAATTTTACCCTTTTCAAGGATTTTTTCAATATACCGCTTCGCATAATCTTTAAATATCTTTACATTGAATTCCTCATCAGGTGCCAGCTCATCAATGAGATAATGAGGAATCCCTCCCATCTCATGCTTTTTGATTTTAGCCGTACCTATATCCATTCCCTTATAAACCTGCATTGAATCTGCTGAAATTATTTCTCCTCCAATCAGCTTTGCAAGCTTAATTGAAATTTCGGTTTTTCCTACGGCTGTAGCTCCCGACAGGATTATGAGCGGCTTTTTATTTTCCTTCATTAATCCTCTTTTCTTCGCACACAATATAATGCGGGATTGAGCCTGGTGCGCAGACATCAGCCCCGCTTTAATATTTTAATTTACAATTCGCTTAAACTTACGTTCAACCTCATCCTTGGTCATCGAAGTAATAACCGGCCTTCCGTGCGGACAATTAAACGGATTGTCAAGCTGCAGCAGCTGCTCAATAAGACTTTTTGCTTCATTTTCAGACATCCGCATATTTCCCTTTACCGCTGCCTTGCATGCAGCAGTTGCAAGACGGTCGTGAATACTTTGTGAAATACTTTTGTTTCCTGGCTCTAAAAGCGAATTTACAAGCTCAAGTAAAAGCTTTTCAGGATCCAGTCCGTAAAGATTTACGGGCACCTCACTAACAGCAAATTCCCTGCCTCCGAAGGCATCAACCGTAAAACCGCATTTGTCAAATAAGTCCCTATTCTGCTCAACTGCAGCTGCTTCGTTTGCAGAAAGCGAAATAATAAGCGGCGGTGAAATCATCTGCTTATCAATCAAAAAATCTTTATTTTGATTTACAAGCTTTTCAAATATGATTTTTTCATGTGCTGCATGCTGGTCAATAAAGAATATCTCATTACCCTTTTCGATAAGCCAGTATGTACTGAAAAACTGTCCGATTATTTTATAGCCCTCCGAAAGACCGTGCTTAAGCTCTTCTTTTGTTTCTGCCCTGAGCTTCGGAGTGATTTCCCGTTCATTTTTATCAACAGAAGCAAATACAAGCTGTACCGGCTCTGCCGCCTTTCCAGCTGCCGACGCCAGTCCCTCATTTACCGCTGTAAAAAGCTCTTCCACTTTACTTTCATGTATTGTGGTACTGTTTTTTACCTTTGTATCCGGACGGCTTTTATTCTCAGCACTGTTAATTACGGGGCTTTTGGGCTTTTGTACGTAATAAGCAGCTTTTTCTTCCTTTACCTCATTGAGCTCGGACTTTCTGTTAAGCTCGTAGGGTTCAGGTATTTTTTCCTGTATATTTTCCTTTTTCTTTTCCCTTTTATCAGACTCCGGCTCAAAATCCGGAATCATGTTTTTAGCTGATAAAACCTCAGAAACAGCGACGTAAACAGCTTTATATATCGCTTCGCCGTCGGCAAAGCGAACCTCCTGCTTTGTAGGATGTACATTTACATCCATAACGCCCGGATTAATGTCAATATTAATTGCAGTAAAAGGATATTTATGCTGCATCATATAAGGCCTGTAGGCTTCCTCAATTGCCTTATATACTATGGGACTTTTTATATATCTGCCGTTTACGAAATAATTCTCAAGATTTCTGTTGCCTCTTGCAACAACAGGCTTTGCAATATAGCCTTCAACGGAAATATCAGCGCCCTCATAATTAACATGAATCAGATTGGCTGTAATTTCTTTTCCGTACACCGAGAATATAATATCCCTCAGATTTCTGTTACCGTTTGTAAACATCACGGTTTTTTTATTGTTAATAAGCTTTATTGAAATATCAGGATGTGATATTGCAATTCTTTCTACAATTTCAATAATGTACGAGGCCTCTGTAGGAGGCGATTTTAAAAATTTCTTTCTGGCGGGAACATTTTTAAATAAATCTCTTACAATAAAGGTAGTTCCGTCAGGACAGCCGACCTCTTCAAAGCTTTTTTCCTCACCGCCGTCAATAATATATCTGGTTCCGACAAATGAATTCCGTGTTTTAGTAATAACCTCAGTTTCCGAAACAGCGGCAATACTTGCAAGCGCCTCTCCGCGAAATCCGAGACTTGTTATTGTTACAAGGTCCTCAGCATCCTTTATTTTACTGGTTGAATGACGCAGGAATGCTATTTTGACATCATCCTTCTCAATTCCGGAGCCGTTATCGGTAATTCTTATAAGCTCTAT
Organism: Lachnospiraceae bacterium; assembly: GCA_045578645.1. Classification (GTDB taxonomy): domain Bacteria; phylum Bacillota; class Clostridia; order Lachnospirales; family Lachnospiraceae; genus RUG11977. The sequence goes on along the minus strand of JAZNKQ010000091.1, from coordinate 9,757 downwards.
TCCTCCACCTGATATTTCACAGGTTATTGAAGTCGCACCTGCATCAATAGAGTTTTCAAGTAACTCCTTTACAATAGATGCAGGTCTTTCAATTACTTCTCCTGCTGCAATCTGGTTAATTGTATTTTTATCAAGCAGATTAATTCGTGGCATTTTTTACCTCATATTATCTCAAATTATATTCTTTACACGCTCCTGAAGACTGTACAATCTGTTTAAGGCATCTATAGGTGTAAGAGCTGATAAATCGGTGTTTCTGATTTCTTCAAGTATTCTGTCATATTCAGATGTTCCGAAAAGTGAAAGCTGATTCATTTCAAGCTCGCTTTTTCGTTTATGTGATTTCATAAACACGGCACTCTCTGATTTTGCAAAATCAGCTGCCTGCTCATGGAGCTCAATAAGGCTCGCCTTTGCTTTAGTTCCTATATCATTATCACTCAGAACCGTGACAATTTCCTTTGCTCTTTTTAAAACACTTTCGGGCAGTCCGGCAAGTCTCGCAACCTGAATTCCGTAGCTCTTATCGGCACCGCCTTTAATTATTTTTCTCAAAAATACAATGTCATCACCCTGCTCCTTAACGGCAATGCAGAAATTATTTACACTGTCAAGCTTTCCTTCAAGCTCGGTAAGCTCATGATAATGGGTGGCAAACAGTGTTTTTGCACCAAGAAGCTTTTCATTGCTGATATGCTCAACGACAGCCCAGGCAATACTTAATCCGTCAAAGGTACTCGTTCCCCTTCCGATTTCATCAAGAATCAGAAGGCTGTTTGATGTGGCATTTTTAAGAATTTCAGCCACCTCATTCATTTCAACCATAAATGTACTTTGACCTGATGCAAGATCATCAGAAGCACCGACTCTTGTAAATACCCTGTCAACAATTCCTACATCAGCATGTTCAGCCGGAACAAAGCTTCCGATTTGTGCCATGAAAACAATAAGCGCAGTCTGACGCATATAGGTCGATTTACCTGCCATATTGGGTCCGGTTATTATTGAAATCCTGCTTTTATCATTATCGAGATATGTATCATTTGCAATGAATTCATTTTCACCCTGCATCAGCTCAACAACAGGATGTCTTCCGTTTCTGATATCAAGAACTCCGTCATTATTTAAGAACGGACGACAATAATTGTTTCTTTCGGCGACATATGCGAGTGAGGCAAAAGCATCAAGAGTTGCTATTAGCTTTGCGGTTTTCTGAATTCTGTTTACCTCTGATGCAATTCTGTCTCTGACATAGCAGAACAAATCATATTCAAGAGAATAGAGTCTGTCCTCTGCATGCAGTATTTTGTCCTCAAGCTCCTTTAATTCGGGAGTCGTATATCTTTCCGCGCCGGTCAGTGTCTGTTTTCTAATCCAGTTTTCGGGAACAAGCTCTTTATATGAATTCGTAACCTCAAGATAATATCCGAAAACTCTGTTGAACTTTATCCTTAAATTTTTAATACCTGTATTTTCACGCTCACGTGCTTCCATTTCCGCGAGCCATGATTTGCCTTCTGTTTTTGCGGACCTTAATTCATCAACCTCGGCATTGTAGCCCTCTTTAATAATTCCGCCTTCCCTTACATTAATCGGAGGCTCTTCGTTTATTGATGACGCAATAAGCTGCTTAAGATCATCAAGAACATCCAGCTCTTCAAATATAGTCCTGATTCCGCTGCTTTCAAAATCAGAAAGAAGTGTCTTTATAGGAGGAAGCATTTCCACTGACGATAAAAAGGCAATAAGATCCCTTGGATTTGCACTTCTGTAGCTTATTCTGCCTATCAGTCTCTCAAGATCATATATTGAATTTAAATATTCACGAAGCTCTTCTCTGGTAATAATATTGTTTTTCAGTTCATCAACAGCATCAAGTCTTTTTTCAATCTCTTCTTTTTCAAGCAGAGGATGCTCGATAAAGCTTCTCAGCATTCTCGCTCCCATGGCTGTTTTTGTTTTATCAAGCACCCAAAGAAGCGAACCTCTCTTATTTTTATCCCGAAGAGTTTCGCAAAGCTCAAGATTCCTTCTTGTTGAATTATCAACAATCATATATTTACTGTTAATATAGGGTGTAATTCGTGTGAGATGCTCAAGCGGATTCTTTTGTGTTTCGATAAGATATTTTAAGACACCGCCTGCTGCAATTCTTCCGTACGGATAATCGGAAAGTCCAAGCTCCGTAACACTATTATTAAAATGCTTTGTCAAAATCTCTTCACAGGAAAACTCCTCAAAGTATTCCTCGTTCATACTTCTTAACGATATGCCGAGTCTCTGCTTTATCGCATCGGTATCAGCTCCGCTTATCATGTATGATGCATTGCAAATCAATTCCGAAGGCATGTATTTATATATTTCATTATATATTTTGGAAACAGACTCCGCTTCTGTTACATAAAAATCTCCGGTGGTAACATCTACGGCAGCTATTCCGCTAATATTTTCACCGTAAACAATACACATCAGATAATTATTCCGGCTTTCGTCAAGAGCCTGGGGATTTAGATTAGTTCCCGGAGTTACAATTCTGATAACCTCACGTCTTACCAGTCCCTTTGCGGTCTTAGGGTCCTCGACCTGTTCACATATTGCAACCCTGTAGCCCTTCTCAACAAGCTTTGTAAGATATCCCTCCGAAGCATGGTATGGAATTCCGCACATCGGTGCACGTTCCTCAAGTCCGCAGTTTTTTCCCGTAAGCGTTATTTCAAGCTCCTTAGAAGCTGTAATTGCATCTTCAAAGAACATCTCATAAAAATCACCGAGTCTGTAAAACAGTATACAATCTTTATATTCATTTTTAACCTCTAAATACTGCTTCATCAGAGGTGTTAAATCGTTAATATTTACTTCCGGCATCACATTTCCCATTTTAAACTCTTCCCCATTCTCCGGTTTCAAGATAATTATTGGCTGCCTTTGTAGCTGTTTCTATAATGTCATCGCCGTATCCGAGAATAGAAAGAAGCTTTATTGCATTTCTGGAAACCGCACGACCCTCATGGATAATGTAATCAAATAATACATCATTATCTTCAATATGCTCCTTAAAATGATGGTTAGTGAAAACATTTTCAAGGATATAGGTCAGCTCAATATCATGTGTTGCAGCAAAACAAATTGCATTACTTCTGGCAAGTGTTGACAGAATCTGTGATGAAGCTGCAATTCTTTCTAAGGTATTTGTTCCCCTCAGCACCTCATCAACAAAGCACAATACCGGTATTTCATCATTGATACTGTCTAAAATTCTCTTTAAGGACTTAATTTCAACGATATAATAGCTGTCACCGTCAGTCAGGTTGTCCTGAAGTGCCATTGAGGTCATTACCTTAAAAAATGAAGTCTTATAGCTTTGTGCTGTGACGGTATTTATCGTTTGTGCCAGAATTGCATTAATGGCTATTGTTTTAATAAAGGTTGATTTTCCCGAAGCATTAGAGCCTGTAATCAATACGGAATTATTAACCTCTATGCTGTTAGGCACCGGCTCATTAAGCATAGGATGGTAAATATTCACGGCACTGATCCTGCGCTCATTTTCATATATAAATTCAGGTACACAATACTCCTGCATAAGCTCTCTGTAGGAAGCAACGGCAATCATCGAATCAAGCAATCCGAGAATTTCAAACATTTCATGAAATTCCTTTGTCTTTCCGACAAAGCTGCAGAGCATTGAGTTGAACTTTATCAGGTCAATGTGGAAGGCAATTCTGAAATAATCTGCCATTCCCTGCATCATGTCGCCGTTAGGATTCTTAGGCGTAACAACTGTTGCTCCGCTTCTGAAGCTTTTGAAATTACCTGCTATCTTAATAAGTCGGTCTCTGTATTCGCTGATTTCGGGGTCATTGATGCTTTTCATTTTATTAACCGCATCAAGAATTCTTATTACATAAGATACGACGGCGAAATACTTTTCAATTTCACCCTTACGTTTAAAATAGGTTATTGTGTTATAAAAGAACATTACTATTGTTCCTATTATACCGTATACGGGCGCAACAAAAATACAGGCTATCGCACCGGCAAGTAAAACAGCCTGTGAAATATGCTTTGCATTATTTTCATATTTAATGTCATTCATACGACTGACATATTCGAAAACGGAAAAATTCTTCATTTTTCCCATACCGCAAAAAAGCATTTGAAGATTTTCGCGGGCATCCTTATCCTTTGAGAAATGATTGATTAATCTTTCTCTTTCTTCAAGCTCCTTCTTGTTAAACACGGGATTTCTTAAAAGGCTGTAAAGATATTCCTCACCGACTGAGCTGCAGGTCGCATTTACGGTCATAAATATCTGGTTCATGTCAAGATCATTCCAGGTTATGTCATCGATACTGTTTTCATTTTTCTTGTTCGTATTATGGTAATACTGCAATGACTTACGTTTTTCCTCAGAATAGCTCTGTTTCGGTACTTCACCATAGGTTCTTTTAATCCACGCTCTTGTATCACGAATTAATTTTTTCTTATCGTAAATTCCTTTTATTATTAAAATTACCAGAATAGCAACAATTACATAAACAGCTTCCATCATTGTCCTCCAAATTGCTTTTATTACACTTAAATAATTATACTAAACAGCAATTATTTGTCAAAGTAAATTTATATAATGAAAATTAATTATTAAATTACTATATACAAAAAGAAGGGCAGTTTTATCTGCCCTTCCGATTAGTCTATGAAATTCTTAATTTTAATTATATTTCTGTAATATACACTTGATATTCTGCAACCGTATTGTCTTCCGCTCTCATGAATAATCTGACCGTTTCCGATATAGATTGCAACATGATTAACGGTACCTGATGAAGTTCCGTAGAATACTAAGTCACCCGGCTTTGCATTATTGATTGAAACGGTTCTTCCCTTTGAAGATGCAGCCATAGCAGCTGATGTTCTGGGAAGCTTTGTTGTATCAATGCCGCATTTTTTGAATACTGCGATACAGAATCCGGAGCAGTCAGCACCTGTCTTAAGACTGGTTCCGCCCCAAACATACTTTAATCCGATGTGCTTCTTTGCTTCAATAATAATTGATGCACGCAGAGCCGATAAACCGCTGGCAGAATCAGCACCTACGATTGATGTCATAGAAACCGCTCTTGTCCAGTCATATGCAACATCAACAAATTCCTTTGCAATGTAGCCCTCCATATCATCAAGATATGCCTTTACCCAAAGTGTTGTATTATCATCCTTGCTGACAACAACTTCCTCAATAACCTTAAGTGCTTCTCCTCTTGAAACTGTTGCTAAGATATTATCATCCGATACTGTAGAAGGCTCTGAACGGAAATTAACCGTTCCTGCATTAACCGTAGCCATAAGGCAGGCAAGCTCTCCTGCTTTTTTATAGCCCTCTTCGCCTAAATACAGATATTCGGTTGATACATAACCCTTAACAATGCCCGACTCAATTTTTGCCCATCCGTCAGCAACTTCAAGTACAACACACATTCCGTCTTTGGGAAGGTAACCGATAACACTGCTTTTTGTATTTGCTTCAGAACGAATATTTAAGTAATCATTAACCTTTGCTATTGCAATACCCTGAGGAATTGTAACCGGATCTGCAAGAAGATATGTTGTTTCCTCTTCTTCATCCTCCGATTCATCATAATACTTTGTTAAATAATATGAAGCACCACCAAGAGAATTCTCTCCAGTAATAACCTCAGCGCTGACAACAGTGGTTCCCCCAAACACACACATTACCATAACTGCCGCTATTATTGATAACAATCTTTTTCTTAAATGAAGCTTCATCTTATGCTTCCTCCACGATTGACAAAGTTAATTATTACAAATCTATTACATTTCTAATAACGCATTATAGCAACCGTCTTTAAATTTGTCAATATTTTGTCAGAAAAAAGTTAACCATTATTCATGAAAATCAACAAAAACTCTTACAAAATCAGCCACGAAAACGTTATATCACACTAAAACGTAACATTTTCACTCTGAATTATGAACAAAAAGTACAATAATATATTTATCTACAAACGTAGTTTTTTATATGAATTCAGATAATAATGAACACAATTCCCTTGCTGCTTTCGTTAACAATCTTTTGAATTGTTTCCTGAAGCTTAATCCTGCATTCATCTGTCATTTTATCGATTTTTGAGCTTATACCGTCACTTACCATATCACCGATTGATTTTCCGAATATTAATGCTTCCTTAATATTCTCTTTTTCATCAGCTCCGCTGCTTATGTAATTAATTAAATCGTTTGCCTGCTCTTCGGTTCCGACAATCGGCGCGATTTCGGTTTCGATATTTGCGGCAATCATATGAATTGAAGGTGCATTAGCCTTAACCTTTACGCCAAATCGGTTACCATGCTTTATTAATTCCGGTTTTTCAAGTACAATATCTGCTTCTGTCGGTGTTACAACTCCATATCCGCGGCTTAAAACCTCCTGATAAGCATTTGTAAGCTTAAGATATTCCTTTTTCATTAAAGCAAGCTCCTTCATATTTCTTATCATTGAGTATTCGTCCTTTATATCAGCATCAAGAAGATTACTGATTGTCTGGTAATAATAGCTCTCATCCGTTTCAATATAAATATCCGCCGTTCCGTCCTCAAGACATATTTTATCGATACGGACTTTATTTACAAAAGTGTCCTCGGTGCTGTCGTAGAGCTGATTCCGAAAATCCTTCATCCTGCCGATTTTCTTTATAAATTCTTTAACATATCCTATTATTCCTGACTTAATCGGATTTTCACGACTAAGCATATCTATCCAGCCCGGCATATAGAATTTCATTTCGCTCACGGGAAATTCGAAAAGTATTGCCTCAAGAATATTTGTAATATCCTCTTTTCTAAGCTGCTCACAGCTGACCGGAAGAACTCTGACGCCGTATTTGTTCTGCATTTCCTCTGCTCGGGCATGCGCTTCTTCGGAATACGGCTTTACGGTATTCAGAATTATTACAAAGGGCTTTCCGATTGCTTTAAGCTCATTTACAGCCTTTTCCTCAGCTGCCTCATATGCGTTTCTTTCGAGTTCTCCGAAGCTTCCGTCACTTGTGATAATTATTCCGATTGTTGAGTGATCCTTTATCACTTTTCTTGTCCCAAGCTCGGCTGCTTCCGAAAAGGGTATTTCATAATCAAACCATGGAGTCTTTACACTTCTTTCCGTGTCTCCCTCAATATGTCCCGCCGCGCCTTCCACCATAAAGCCGACACAGTCTATTAATCTGAATTTTGCAACCGTATCCTCACTAAGCCTTACTTCAACAGCATCGCTCGGTATAAACTTAGGTTCTGCCGTCATAATGGTTTTCCCGCCGGCAGATTGCGGCATTTCATCAACGGCACGTATCTTCTCGTTTTCATCTTCAATATTGGGCAATATCATTTTTTCCATAAAACGCTTTATAAAAGTTGATTTACCGCTTCTTACGGGACCGACGACACCTATGTAAATCTCACCGTCAGTTCTTGCCTTAATATCCTTATACAGATTAAATAAAGCCATAGTGACCTCCGTATTATTTCATTAATAATTTTATTAATATTTATATGTGGACACCTTTGAATTAATACGTAATGCAATTACACAAATTCCTATTGCATTAATAATTGACGGTATTTATACTGTAATAAGCAAATTTGCCGCATGAATATTACAGAAATGGTGATTGATATGAAAAAATGTAAAAGGCTCTTTTTTCTTTTTATGTGTATTCTTTTAGCTTCATTGTTTATCACGGCTTGCCAAAGTAATAATACGGATAAAAATAACGAGGCTTTAAACGAAGTCCTGCAAACAGTTAACAATGAAACTTCTTCCTTGCCGGACAGCGAAATAATACGGAAGGATGATTTTTTTGAAGCAGTTAATTTAAACAATTCCGAAATATCAAATTCTGTTGATATTACAGATTATAAAGATGCATCACTGAATCCTGATTGCATTGCAACAATTTGTCTTACGGGAGATTTAATGTGTCTTGCCGGACAGCAGTTTTCTGCATGCACGGATGAAGGATTTGATTTTTCGGGAACCTTTTGTCTGATTAATGAGTATCTTAAAGAACATGATCTTGTTATCGGAAATTTAGAAACACTCATATCCGAAAGTAATCCTCTTACCAAGGATATGAAGACCGTTAATTCCGCGCCCTTCTGCAACGGTCCTAAGGAATTTTTAGCCGCAGTATCTGAAGCCGGATTTTCCGCACTCATTACGGCTAACAACCACAGCCTTGACGCAGGCACAAAGGGTATTGATGAGACGCTTGCGGTTCTTGATGATTTTGGAATTTTGCATACCGGAACCTTTTATGAAAACAGTAATGAAAACCGCTATATAATAATAAATAAAAACGGAATCAAAATTGCTGTTATTTCATTTACGGAATTAATAAACCAGCGTTCGGCTCTTCCAACAGAAAGGCTTAACCGCGTCATAAACTGTTACGACCCTGACCTTGCTGCTGAATATATTGCATCGGCAAGAGGCGACGGTGCTGACTTTGTAATTGTATATAACCACTGGGGAAGCGAAAACACTCACGATGTGCACACTTATCAGCGTCAGCATGCTGCCGAGCTTGCCGAAGCCGGTGCTGATTTGATTATCGGTTCACATCCTCATTGCCTTCAGGAATATGAACAGCTGACCACAGCAGACGGAAGAAGCGTTCTCGCCTTTTATTCACTCGGAAACCTTGTTTCAAGTATGGCAAGGAATATAAATAATGACACGGTTCTTTTATCGGTTACTCTGAGAAAAACTTCTGACGATAAAACTAAAATAGAAAATCATTCATTAAAATACTGTTATGTTTTCAGCAGCCTTGACGGTAAAAAGCATGTTATCACACCATTAGATTATGCTATTGAAAATAACATCCGCACTAAAGAATGTAATGCCTCTTATGAGCGTATTTCAAATGTATTTATTAATAACTGAAATACGGTAAATAAAAAAGCCTTTAATAGGGATCTCTCCATATTAAAGGCTTTGACTTATTATTGATTTTTCAGGATTGAATTTATTCTTTCAATTATCATAGTAATTGCAACGTCATTTTCTCCGCCTCTCGGAACAATAACGTCAGCATATCTTTTTGAAGGTTCAATGAATTGTTCATGCATCGGCTTAACCGTTGTCATATACTGTGACAAAACCGATTCAAGTGAACGCCCTCTCTCCTTAACGTCACGAAGAATTCTCCTTGCAAGTCTTTCATCGGAATCCGTATCGACAAATATTTTTATGTCCATAAGATCTCGGAGCGCTTCATTTTCAAAGACAAGAATACCTTCAAGAATTATTACCTGCTTCGGCTCAACCCTTACGGTTTCACTGACACGGTTATGAATCGTAAAATCATATACCGGTATCTCAACCTCTTCGCCGTTTTTCAGTAATCTTAAATCATCAATAAGTCGTTTGGTCTCAAACGCATTCGGATGATCATAATTAATCTTTGTTCTCTCCTCGTAATCCATATCATCATGAGCCAGATAATAGCTGTCATGACATACCAGTGCAACGCTGTCTGAAAACTCCTTCTTAAGTCTGCTTGCAACTGTTGTTTTTCCTGAGGCTGTGCCTCCTGCAATTCCTATAATAACGCATTCTTTCATAAGTAGAAATCTCCCCGATTAAAGCCAGTTCATCGAACTGTGCTCCTGTGTTTTATCACGTAAAAGTAAATCTGCTACTGCTTCCTTTGCTGCCTTTCCGGAAAACAAAATCTGGTTT